>JAZRTH010000028.1:0-2404 GCA_045651945.1 Thermoguttaceae bacterium | reverse complement strand
CGGACGTCAATGCAAAAGACTGCGAAGGGAAAACGCCTTTGTTTTCTACCGCCGATATTGAAAACCTCAAACTGGTTCAATGTCTGGTTGAGCATGGCGCAGACGTCAATGCAAAAGACAAATACGGACAGACCGCCCTGTTTTACGCCGTTGACGAGGAAAAATCAGAACTGGTTCAATGGCTAATTCAACATGGAGCAGACGTCAACGCAAAAACCGAAAATGGAAAGACGCCCCTGCTAATTGCCGCTGAAAACGGCTTATTCGAATTGGTTAAAAAACTGGTTGAACTGGGCGTAGACGTCAACGAAAAAGACAATGACGGCAGATATGCTTTGCATTACGCCGCCGAAAGCGGGAATCTGGAACTGGTTCAATGGCTCGTGGAGCAGGGCGCTGACGTCAATGCAAAGGACGAGGACGGAGATGCCGTCTTGCATTATGCCGCGCGAAGCGAGAATCTGGAATTGATTCAGTGGCTGGTTAAGAAGGGGCTGGACGTCAACGCAAAAGGCAAATATAATTTGACCGCCTTGCAAATTGACGCTCATTACGGGAATCTGGAACTGGTTCAATGGCTTGTAGAGAACGGAGCGGACGTCAACGCAGACGCTTTGCATTCTGCCGCTGAAAGCGGAAATCTGAAACTGGTTCAATGGCTGGTTGAGAAGGGCGCAGACGTCAAGGCAAAAGGTCAGTACGGCGAAACGATTCTATATAAAGCTATCAGCAGCTATAATTTGGAGTTGGTTCAATGGCTCGTGGAACAGGGGTTGGACGTCAACGAAAAGAGTTGCTATTGGAGCATTGAAGAATATACTCCCTTGAAATTCGCCGTCGAGTCCGGACCTCTGGATATAGTTCAGTACCTGCTGGAACGCGGCGCAGACGTCAACGCAAAGGACAACGAAGGACGCACTGCCTTGAATTTTGCCGCTCAAAGAGGTAGGCTGGATAGAATTCCATTGCTGACGAAACATGGCGCGGACGTCAACGCAAAAGACAATGATGGTATGACAGCCTTGCATTATGCTGCCCTAAACGAGAACCTGGAACAGAATCAAATGCTGGTAAAGCTGGGCGCAGACGTCAATGTTAAAGACAAAACAGGAATGACGCCGGCGCTTTACGCCGCTGGAAGCGGAAACCTGGAACTGGTTCAATGGCTCGTGGAGAACGGCGCAGACGTCAACGCAAAAGACGAGGATGGAGACGCCATCTTGCATTTTGCCTCCCATAGCGGGAATCTGAAATTGGTTGAATGGCTGGTCAAACAGGGACTGGATGTCAATGCCAAAGACAAATGGGGAACGACTCCCTTGCTGTACGCTGCTTGTCGCGGGCATCTGGACGCGGTTGAATGGCTCTTGAGTCAGGGCGCAGACGTCAATGCAAAAGATGAAAATGGAAAAACGATTTTGCATTACGCCGCTCAAAGCGGAAATCTCAACCTGGTTGAATGGCTGGTCAAACAGGGCTTGGACGTCTTCGCAAAAGATGACAAAGGTCGAACCGTCTTGTATTATGCTGTAGGCAGCGAAAAATTGGCATTGGTTAAGTGGCTGGTGAAGCAGGGTCTGGACGTCAAAGCAAAAGACAATGACGGAAAGACTGTCTTGCAATCTGACGGTTTATGCTCTTTTGAATCAGATGCAGAACTGGTTCAATGGCTCGTTGAGCGCGGCGCGGACGTCAATGTAAAAACCGCTGACGGACAGACAATGTTACATATCGCCGCGATATTTAACGATTCGGAACATGTTCGATGGCTCGTTGAACACGGCGCAGACGTCAACGCAAAAAACGATGATGGAAAAACGGCGCTGCATTATTCTGCTGACGACGGCGACCTGAAACTGGTTCAGTTCCTCGTTGAGCATGGCGCAGACGTCAACGCAAAGGACAACGAAGGAAAGACCGCTCTGGATATGGCAATTGAAAACAGAAAAACGAAGATTGTACAGTGGCTAAAAGAGCATGGCGCGAAATGAAAGGCGGTAACGGAGTTCGCGAAGCGAACGTAAAAATTTCGGAGTGCGGCGCCTTGGCGCCGCTTTCGTACTTGACGGCTTGCCGTCAAGACCATTTTATTTCTGTATCAAGCTACGCTTGACGATTAAAGCGATTCTATTTATTAAAAAAGCGAGAGTTCCGCTAACGCTTCCCTCTCGCACCCCGAAATATCTCACGCGGAGTTGCGGAGGATGTTCGCGAAGTTTTAAATATTTCTTTGCGATCTTTGCGTCCTTTGCAGCTAAAAATTAGGTAATTGACCCAATTTTGGACTAAAAAAGGGTGGAAATTTAACCATAAATCGGGTATTATAAAATTCCCGTCGGTCGGTGTCGCTTCGCTGAATTTTGAAACGGACGATGTGAGGAAATTTTTTAACGAAGTGTTAAGA
>JAZRTH010000027.1:0-19010 GCA_045651945.1 Thermoguttaceae bacterium | reverse complement strand
AATAAATGCTATATTAATATTATGGAATTAAAAACTCAAGATTTCTCTAACGAACGACTGTTGGAAGTAGGACGCCGAATCCTGGAGGACGAGTCAACGGCGCTGACGCAAATGGCGCAGCGGCTGGATGACAGCTTTTGTCAAGCGATTACCCTCATCGATCAATGCGTTGGCAACGTTTTGGTTTGCGGCATGGGCAAAGCAGGGCTTGTTGGTCAAAAGGTCATGGCGACGATGGGGTCGTTGGGAATACGCAGTCATTTTCTGCACCCGGCAGAAGCGGTTCACGGCGATTTAGGGCGCGTCCGTTCAGACGACTGCATGATTATGTTCTCGCAAAGCGGCGAAACGGAAGAGATAACCCGTCTTTTACCCGCTCTGAAAGAAATGGGAGTTCCAATTATTGCTGTAACAGGCGCCGCCGACAGTACGCTGGCTCGCAGCGCTACGGTTGTACTTGACCTTCATTCCCCGCAAGAGGCGTGTCCGATGGGTCTGGCGCCCAGCACAAGCACAACCATGATGTTGGCTCTGGGAGACGCTCTGGCGTTAACGTTAAGCGCAAAGCGTCATTTCTCTCCTGTTGATTTTGCGAAGAATCATCCCGCCGGGTCGTTAGGCAAAGCGTTGAGTAAAGTCGATTCCATCCTCCGTCCGTTAGACCGATGTCGATTGGCAAACGATTCCCTGAGCATTCGTCAGGTTTTCGTTAATACAATGCTGCCAGGTCGTCGAACAGGAGCGATTATGCTTGTCAATAACGATGGAGCGCTGACGGGCGTATTTACAGACTCGGATTTAGCTCGGTTGTTTGAGCAGGGAGCCGTTCCTTTAGACGAACCAATCTCGTTATACATGACGAAACGTCCTTGGGCGGTGCGATCCGGGTCAATGGCAATGGACGCCGTAGAATTGATGTCGGAGCGCAAAATCAGCGAATTGCCGGTTATTGACCACGTGGGACGTCCCGTGGGACTGGTTGACATTACAGACGTTCCAGGATTCTTCTCAAAGATGTACTGCGTCAAATCCAAAAATGCATCGAATGTTTTGACGATGGACGAATCGTCCAACTCGTTGATAAAACTGTATGCCCCGCAAGAAAAAGAATCAGCGTGAAATATGCCTGACTCTTTTTTAGGAAAAAGAAACATTTCCCTGAACAAGAATGAAAAAAGCCACCAGGATTCTGACGACAATTCTTGTATTGTCCATTATAACGGTATTTTACTGTATAATTTTGGCTCCGGCGCTGGAACCGGCCTCAAAATATCAAAAGGTTGAATTGAAACGTGATAATTCAAGCATGTCAATTCAGCAGATTATGACGTTGTTCAACCCCAATGATTGGGAAGTTACAAGCGCGCGACATCTGGAAATTAACAATTTCCATATTTTTGCCGGAGAAAAAACGAAACTGATGGGCAATTCTATCAAAATCGATAAGTGCACCATTGTAATCGTCAATTCTCTCAAACCGCTTAAAGCAATCACGATTAAATGTCTTGGGAATATTTCTCTTGATTTCTCTCAGCCGATTTCTTTTCAGGAACGTCAGTCTGAGAATCGTTTATTAAGCGGTTCTCTTAATGGTAAAATACTGGTGTCGAGCAAAGGAGAGGAAGAGAGTCTAAGCATTGAAACAGAGGATTTTAATATTTCTAAAGACCACATTTGGACAAGAGCCAACGTCTTTTTTAAATATGGGCGCACTCAGGGCGTTGGTTCCGGATTACAGATTCAGCTTATCAATCATGGGTTGTTTGGTTCGTCGGAAAACAGTTTTGATTCCGGACCCATGTCGCGTCAGATTGAAAATATTACGTTACAAAAACTTCAACGATTAACAATAATTCCGCCGGCTCCAAAGCATGAGGATCGTCATGACAATAATACCAATTACTTCAACGATCCGATTGAACTTCGCTGCGACGGTCCATTTGTATTTAACGCTTTGAACAGATACGCCTCTTTTGAGCAAAACGTTTCTTTGATTCAAACCGTTTCGAATAAGGCGCCTAATTCTATTCGATGCCAATATCTGATTTTATACTTTGGTTCTGCCAATAACAATGATTCTGATAAACGCGGCGATCTGGAGACGCAAAAAACTGAAGCGGGAGCGGCGTTAAACGAGTGGAATTTGCAGCTCGAAAGACTTGAAGCCAGCGGATCGCCGGTTATAATTGAGGCTCCAGAATATCAAACAAAGATTCATACCAGCAGACTTATTGCCAATCTGTCTCCGTTGAGTTTTGAACTCGATTCAACGACTACAAATCAACAGTGTGAAATTCATTATAAAAACCATCAGATTTCAACCCCGAATTTGGTTTACAAAGTTGGAAATAATGGAACGTTGGGAACGCTGGAATGCAATTGTTCCGGCTGGATTAGCTCTCAAATGAACGAAACCGGAAAGCAGATTCGAGTTCGATGGAAGAACGGGCTTCACATTGAACCGGATCGCAACGATCCGACAGAAAGCGTTGTGTCAATTCAGGGATCCGCTCGATTGGAAATGGAAAACAATAACAAGCCGGAAGCGGCAATCACGGCAGACGGCTTTTTCTTCTGGTTGACTCAAAAAGTAAAAACGACGCCGTCCAACGGGTTTGGCGAAATGAAGATGTCTCGAATGCAGGCAAATAATAACGTTGTCATGAAATCAAATCCGATTACTGCACAGGTGAAAACGCTGCAGCTTTGGTTTGAGGATTTAGACAATGGAAAAGAGACTATCGGCAGCAGTGCAGAGGAGTCAAAGCGATCGGTGGCAATGGATTTAGGCGATCGCGGCGCCCCGCCAGCTTACGACCTGATTCCGAATGCCTCAAAAAACTCTTACTCCGTTACCGGCGACTTGCTTCAGGGAAAAATACTCCTTGGAGAAGGTCAGTTTCAAATTAGCGAACTGACTCTCAAAGACGATATTCGAATTGTCCAAAACAATCTTTCGTCTGCCGAAGAAGATCCGGGACGGCTGGAGATGAGCGGTTCTTTAATTCAGGTTTTCAATCTGACGCTCCCTTCAGCCACGGTTTCATTAATCGGACAGCCCGCAAAAATACGGTATAATAATATGATTCTTTCAGGGGTGGCGATAAACGTCAACAGAGGAATAAACCGAATTTGGATTGACTCCGGCGGAGATGCGCTGTTTTTAGGAGGCAAACAAGAGGCGGAAGACAACGGTAAAGATTCTACGCCGCCGGCTTCCCAGCTTCTAACATCCTCCAGCGCCATGGCGGAACCGGCAAAAATTGAATGGTCGAAATCCATGGTGTTTCAGGACGATACTCTTACCTTCAGCGGCAACGTTTCTCTGCAGCGGAAAGATCAGTTTGCTCAATGCGATGTTTTGTCGATAGCGCTTAACAAAAAGGTGGATTTCCAAAACCTCAATTCGGCGGAACTGCAAAAGTCGCTTGACGTGCGATATATAACGCTTAACAATTCTGTCAAACTGGAAAATGTTACCGCAGAAAATGGCGTTACCGCTGCAATGGACTGTCTGACAACCTCGAAGCTGACAATCGACATGAAAAAACAAACGTTTGTTGCTGAAGGTCCTGGACGCGCCATGACTCAGCGGAAAATGAACAAAGGGGAACAGACGGCTCAAGCGGGCGACGTAGGGAATAAGGAACAGGGAATAGAGAATAGCGCGCCAGAGGCGAATTCAACAGCCGCTCCTTCATCGCTGCTTCCAACATCCCAATCCTTAATTAATTTAAGCGTTGACTTCCAGAAGCGGCTTGAAGGTTCTTTTGCTCCGCATTCGCTGTCAACGTTTACCTTTTCCGGATACGTCGAGGCGGTCTATTCTCCTATTGACGAAATTGGAAAGCCGATTAAAACCTTTAATCTCTCGGAACTGCCGCCGGAAGCGTTTACGCTCAAATGCAGCCAGATGGAGATTCAGGCGGAATTAGGGAACAGGCAAGAGGCGTCAGGCGTTGGCGATTCGTCGTCGGTGAATTCAAAAACCGCACTGTACTCTGGCGCAAACGCTGGAGCGTTTATCGCGTCCGGCGGCGTAACTGTGGAAGGACGCGTTTACAACGCCAGCGCCGATAAAATCACATTCGAGGCGAAAAACGGCATGATGACCCTCGAAGGCGACGGACAAATTCCCGCTCAGTTCTTTTACCAGAAAGTCTTGGGTGGACGTTACAACCAGGCGTCAAGTTCCGTTATTCACTATAACACCCAAACAGGAGCCGTTAAAGGCGAAGGCATTCAGGAATTCTCCCTCTTCCTAACGCCTAAAAACAGCCAATAACCGAATTTAAAAATACAATCAAATAAGATGCAAGTGCGTCTTGGCGATTATAATATAAAATATGATGGAATTTGATAATATCAACGACGGTTTAGACGAGGAAGGTTTTTTGCCGGGGAACTCGGGAGACGAGGCGGTTATAGGCGCTGAATTGGAAACGCTTCAGCCAGGAGAAACTGTTACGTTTATCGTGGACTCGGAGTCGTCGGGAATGCGTCTGGACGCATGGCTGGCGGGGCTGCTGCCGCGGTACAGTCGTGTAACAATTCGTCAGGCGATTTCGTCCGGCGGAGCGGTTATTGACAATAAGCCAGGACTTGCAAAGCCCGCGTTTCGGATTAAGCCTGGACAAAACATCGCTTTCACGTTGCCCGATTTGCCTCGTTCTGCGCCCATTCCGGAAGAAATCCCGCTGAACATTCTTTACGAAGACGAGTCGTTGGCAGTTATCAATAAGCCGGCAGGAATGGTCGTTCACCCATCGCGGGGACATTGGGCGGGAACGCTCGTCGGTGCGCTGGCGTTTCATTTTCAGAACAATCTGTCACAGGTTCGAGGCGCTGCCAGACCGGGAATCGTTCATCGTCTTGACCGGGATACGTCTGGAGCGATAATCGTAGCCAAGACGGACTTCGCTCACATGAAATTGGCGGAGCAGTTTGCCCAGAGGGAGATTCACAAAGAGTACGTTGCCATCTGTTCCGGCGCCCCGCCGCGAGATCGGGACGTTATCGACGCCCCCATCGGTCCGCATCCGCACCAGTCCGAAAAAATGGCGATTCGCTTTGAATGCGAGGACGCCAAGCCCGCTCAAACGTTTTATGAGGTTCTGCGGCGATATAAAGGGTTTACGTATATCAAAGCCCTGCCCAAAACCGGGCGGACGCACCAGATTCGCCTCCATTTTATGCACGCTGGATTCCCGATTCTCTGCGATCGCCTTTACGGCGGAAGAGCCGAAATCTCAGAAGTTGAATTGGGAAATCGGAGTCTTCGCAGTGAGAAGTTAGGAGTGAGGAGTGAGGAGTTGACGCAAAGCGGCGCACATAATCCTCTCGCAACTCCCGTTCTTACCAGACAAGCTCTGCACGCTCGCCGCATTCAGTTTCGACATCCGGAAACCGGACAGCCGATGGACGTTTCCGCCCCGCTGCCGGACGACTTCAAAGCGACGCTTGAACTACTTGAGAAATATAGACGTATTGAAAATTAGGAATTAGCAATTGTCAATTAGCAATTATCAATTATTGTGGCGCTTTGCGTAATTGCTAATTGCTAATTGCTCATTGCTAATTTTAACAACATAACCATCATGAAACACTCCCTTATCCTCATCGTCCTGTTACTTTCCTCGTCTGTTATGGCGGAAGACTGGTCGGCGCAATTGCAGTCTCCGATTCCCGCTTTGAGAGAGAAGGCGGAAAAACAGCTTATCGAAATGGGACCGGACTCCGGCGCCGTCTTGCCAGACGCGAATCAGGCGGGGCTTCCCGCCGACGTCAAGCGTCGAATCGACCGAATTCGCCGGGCGTGGGACGAACGGAGCGCGTTGTCGTTTTTAGAGCCGTCGTCGGTTGAAAACCTCCCGACCAGCTCGTTGCGCGGATGGCTTGAAGCGGCAGAAAAGAAAACTGGCAACCCAATTGACTTCAAACGCTTGGACGACAAGCTTCTCGACGCTCCGATAGAATCTCCTAAATCAACGCAGTTCTGGCAAGCCATGGACGAGCTGGCGCTGCGCTATGGTCTGAACTATTCCTGGTTTGAACGTCCAAAGGCAGTGCGGCTCGTCCCCAACAAGGAAGCATTTGGAAAAACGGTCTACCCTGGTTCATTTCGCTTTGAAATGCAGGAATGGGGAACGACGGTCCGGTTGGCTGACCCGTCTTCCAGTACAATTCGAACCGGGTTGATTTTCGCCTGGGAGCCGCGTCTGCGACCGATTTATATCGACATTCTTCCGAAAATGCAGTACGCTGACGGAACGGTCAAAACGGGCGAATCCATTCAGATTCTTGCAGGGGAAGGCGCCGCTAAACCCATCGACTTTATCTTTCCATTGACGTCCGAAAACGGCAAAAAAGCGGAATCGCTGTCCGGAGATTTGAGCGTTGTAATCGCTGGCGAGCAGAAGACGTTTACCTTCCCGATTCCCGCTGACGGCAAACCGCAGCCTTTGCGACAAGATCAGGCGGTTGTAGTTATTAAGAGTGTCGCCGAGACGCAGAGTGGATTGAAAGGCGGTAATGAAGCGACTAAAAGGAGCGGAATTACGCATTCGCCGACAGGCGAACAACAACTCGCAACTAATATCGCTATCGAGTTTGACGAGTCCTACAACGGTCTGCGGTCATATATGACGTGGCTGAACTACAACAAGGCGTACGCCGTCGACAGCGATGGAAAGCGTTATCCGTCAACCAGTTGGGAAACCGTCTGGCAAAGCGATCGCGGAGCGGAAGCCAAGTATTATTTTACCGTTCCGTCCGATGCAAAGATTCGTCAAATTGAATATTTAACCCCAACGGCGATACGTCGTATCGATTATTCATTTAAATTTGAAGAAAAATTTTCGGAGAAGTTCTAACCCCCGCTTGCAATTAATTAAGATTTTAGGTTATAATAGAGGTGGTGTAATTAGCAATTATCAATTAGCAATTTTCAATTATTGAGGCGCTTTGCGTAATTGCTAATTGCAAATTGCTAATTGCAAATTCCTAACAATACTACCATCATGAAACGAACCCTCATCCTCATCGTATTGCTTTTAACCTCGTCTGTCATGGCAGACGACTGGCCGCAGTATCGCGGACCGAACCGAGACGGCATCTCCCATGAAACCGGGTTGATGAAACAATGGCCTGAAGAAGGTCCGCCTTTGATTTGGAAAAACGCCAAGCTCGGACACGGCGTCAGTTCTCTCGCCGTTGTCGGAGACAGCATTTATACAAACACTCAGCTTAAAAACGTCGAATATCTCGTCTGCATTAATGCTGAAACCGGCAAACCCAAATGGGCAACGCCTATCGCGCCAGCCCGCAACGGCGGAGGCGGCTTGGGTTCAAAATCCACCCCGACGGTTCACCGCGGCATGGTTTATACCATGGGAACGTCCGGCGACATTGTTTGCTGTGACGCCGGTTCCGGGAAAATCCTTTGGCGGCGAAGCATGGTCAAAGACATGGGCGGGTTCGTTCCTGCTGACGGCTATGGCGAATCACTCATGGTCGACGGCAAATGGGTTCTCTGCACCCCCGGCGGAAAGAATGCGACTATTTGCGCCATGTTCAGAGTCAACGGTCAGCCGGTTTATCTTAGCGGAATGCGTCCCTGGAAATGCTCTGCTGGAGAAAAGGCAAGCAACGCTTCAATTATTAAAGTGTCAATCGGCGGAACTCAGCAGTATATCGTCATGACAGAAAAGTCGATTATGGGCGTTCGCGTCCGCGGCGGAGACAAACTCTGGAGTTACGACAAGTTCGGCGAAAGCCAGCTTGGAGCCATGCCCATCTGGTACGCTCAAACCATTTTCGCACCCGCTGACCAGGGCAGCGCATTGCTTTGGCCTAAAAAAACCGCTGGAACAGGAACGTTTACAGTCAACGAGATTTACAATACTGACGAGTTCATGGTTGCCAGAATGAACTCCCCGATTCGCGTCAACGGCTATATTTTCGGCTGCTCAGAACAACGATTCGCTTGCTTTAATCTGAAAGAAGGAAAACTCCAATGGGCAACGGAAAAATGCGGAAAAGGCTGCGTCTGCACGTACGCTGACGGCTCGCTTTACGTCCGAAACGCTCACGGCGAGGCATTCCTCGTTTCCGCCAACAGCACGAACTTTGCTCTCAACGGCAAACTTCAGATCCCCGGCGGATCTAGCTACAAAGGCGTAACCGCTCCTGTCGTCGCAAACGGTAAAATGTATATTCGTTCGGACTCTTTGTTGTGCTGCTACGACATTTCTGTGAATTCCGAAGCAGGACCGCAGTCCGGCGCCGCGGCAACCGGTAAACCCTCAACGTCTCCCAGACCGTTTATCAAACCAACGCCTCAAAAACCGGAACCGAAAACAACCTCTCCCGCTAAGCCGAAAGCTCAGCCCGCTCCAAAAGCAGACGCTGTCGAAGGTCCGGAAGAAGACGAAGACGTCCCAACGTTTAAAACCCCTTCCGTTAAAAAGCCTGCAGCTGATATCGACGATCCAGACGTTGGCGCCAAACCGAAACGAAAACTTCCTGGAATGCCGTGATTTTGGGAAAAGGGAATAGGGAATGGGGAATAGTAATTCGCCTGCGGCGAATTTAAATAATGACTCCATTCCCTACTCCCCAAACTACTACTCCCTATTCCCTACTCCCTACTCCCTAATATGGAATCTAATCCCGATAACGCCTCGAACTTGCAAACGTGGCAGGAATTCTTTGATAAAGACAGATTCGCAGTCGAAAACGGCTGTAGAATCGTAGACGCTCACGCCGGATACTCTAAAATCGAGATGGAAATTACACCCCATCACTACAACGCAACCGGCATTGTCCAAGGCGGCGCGCTGTTTACTCTTGCCGACTTTGCCTTTGCAGTCGCGTCCAACGCCGCTGGAGATCGCGTTGTCGGAACAAGCGTATATATGAATTTCTTCAAGGCGACGCGAACCGGCGTTTTAACCGCCATTGGTAAGGAAATCAGCCGCTCGCGAAAACTCTCAACCGTAGAAGTTCAAGTTTTTGACGACGAGAACAACCTCGTCGCCCAATTCCAGGGCAACGGATATATTCTGACGCCGCCAAAACAGTAGAACTTCTGAAACTGTTACAATAAAGCCGCGGTCAGAACCGACCGTCAATTTCCTTTCCGCAAAAACTACAAGCGTTTTTAATCCCCTGCGGGTTGGCGACGAGGTTTTGGGCGTCAATTCTGTAGCCGTCTCGAACGATAACCGGCTTGCCGCAACTCGGGCAGTAGGTTGCCTCGTACTGCGGCGCGCGGACGTTGCCCAGATAGACATATTTCATCCCGGCGTTTTGTGCGATGTTCCAGGCTTGAAGGAGAGCTTCAAACGGCGTTGGAAGCCTGTCAATAATTTTGTGTTTCGGATAAAAGGCGGAAAAATGCACCGGGACGGCGTCGCCCAAATTCTCTAAAACCCAGTCGCACCACGCCTGCAAGTCAGATTCGGAATCGTTGCCTTGGTCAGTCGCCGCCCCGTTCCCGGAAATTGACGGTATTATCAGATTGGTAACTTCCAGCCAGACGTTAGTCTCATTTTTGAGATACTTCAGCGTATCGAGAACGACGTTGACGTCAGCGTGACAGAACGCCTGATAAAACTCTGGTCGAATTCCTTTCAGGTCGACGTTGGCGGCGTCCATATTTTCAAAAAGAATTTTTCTCGCTTCTGGCAAAATGTATCCGCCGGTAACAGCAACATTCTTAATTCCCAACTCTCGGCATTCTTTGGCAGCGTCAGCGGCGTACTCGTACCAGACAACCGGGTCGTTGTACGTATACGCAACGCTTTTACAATCGTGAACGAGCGCCGTTTGGGCTATCTGAAGCGGCGAAACTGCGACGCTGCGAAGTTCGTTCTCCTGACTTGTCGATAGCTGAGAGTTTTGACAAAACAGACACCCCAGATTACAGCCGGCAGTTCCGAGAGACAAAACCGCGGAACCCGGGTAAAAATGGTACAACGGCTTTTTCTCGATCGGGTCAATCGCCAAACCCGTATTGCGTCCGTAGGTTGTACTGACAATCTCGCCGTCCTGGCAGGCGCGAACGTGACATGCTCCCCGCTGCCCTTCGGAAAGGGCGCAGGCGCGAGGACAAACTGAACAAACGACTTTATCTGTCATGGCGTTTGGATTGTTATTTACAGGATTTTGATAGTAATCTTCCATTTCTCTTTGATAATCTAATCGCCCACTGCGCGAGCGATAACGGCAACGTAGACGGTTTCAACGCCTATCGACTTCATCATCTTCGCGATTTCGTTACACGTTGCGCCGGTCGTCAGAACGTCGTCAACAATCAACACCGATTTGGGCGGTTTATCCGTTTCGATATACCAGCGCCATTCAAACGCGCCGCGAACGTTTTCCCGTCTTTGCTGGGGCGAAAGCTTTCGTTGAAGCGCCGTTACCGCAGTTCGTTTCAGGGCGTCGACGTATTTAATCCCGCTGAGGTCAGAAAGTCTTTGCGCAATAACGTTCGCATCGTTGACGCCGCGTTCCTGAAGACGATTTTTGTGCATCGGCGCAGGAACGATCCAGTCGACGTTCAAAACGGACGAGCCTTTCAGACGGGTTCGATAAAGGCTTTCTGCCAGCGCGCGGGCAAGATAAACGTGTTCCGGCTTTTTAATCATGTAAATCGCTTCTCTGAGCAGACCGTCAAACATTCCCAGCGTTACAACCTGATCGAAAGCAAATTTCTCGCCGCGGCAATGTACGCAAAAACGAGACGATTCGCGTCCCTCAGTCCGATACGCTCCGCAAAAATGACATCCCGGCCACGGATTGATTATCAAAGCCCGATGACATTCCGGACAGAAAAAACGATTTAGCAGCCTGTCCGTCCCCGGCAATTCAACTATTTCTTTTCCGCAAACGTAACAGTGCGGAGCGTATATCAGACGAAAGAGAGAATCCCAAACGGCATAGAGCGCGGACTTGATCATAGTTAGGGAATTGGGAATAGGGAGTAGGAAGCAGACGATTTAATTCGTCAAAGACGAGGGACGCTTCCTTATTCCTTAATTTGTTCTCCGGTTTTTCTCTCTTCCGCCAGCATGTTTTTCACTTTGCTGCTCAATACGGCAAAGGAGCTGGACAGCTGAACGGTTTCACAAACGACGTTTGAAGGGACGTTCAACCGAACGGGCGAGTAATTCCAAATCGCTCGAATTCCCGCCTTGACCATTTTGTCTGTAACAAGCTGAGCGACGCTTTGCGGGACTGTTATAATCCCGATGACAATCTGATTCTGTTCGACAAACTTCTCTAAATCGTCCAGCGAATATACAGGACAGGAACGAATCGACGTTCCGATTTTATTATTGTCCACGTCAAAAGCGGCGCAAATGCTCAAACCGTGTTCGACAAACCCGGCGTAGCCGAGAATCGCCCCTCCCAAAGCGCCAGCGCCAACCAGAACGGCTTTGCGTTTTTTGTCCCAGCCGAGAAAAGATTCTATCCTGTCGATAAGTTCGTCGACGTTGTACCCGACTTTCGGACGACCTGCAATACCGGTCATGGAAAGATCTTTTCGCACTTGAACGCTGATAAGCCCCAAATCCTGGGCGATTCGCGTACACGACGCCTTTTCGACGCCCTCGCGCTGGTACTGCTTGAGCTGTCGAAGGTAGAGCGGCAGTCGCTGTAAACTTGGGCTGGGATAGCCCTTTTTGTCTTCTCGCTGTACGTTTTTTTCCGCTTTGTTCATGATTATTTAATTCCTATTTGTTCAACAGCAATTTCTCCGGAATGAATACAGGCAGGAACGCCGACTCCGCGATACGAATTCCCCGCCAACGCCAAGCCGGGCATGGAGCTGACGATTTGTTCAATTTCCGCAACGCGATCCAAATGACCAACGTAATACTGCGGCATTGTGTTGGGCCAATGCGCTGTATGGACGGCGTACGGCTGACCCTCAATTTTCAGCAGCGGCCGCATTTTCTCTACCAGCAAGGGCGTCAGCTGTTCGTCTGGCATGACAGCCAAAGACGAATCTCTTGCCCCGCCTGCAAAGACGCGAATTAACTGCGTTCCTTTTGGGGATCGGTGCGGGTACTTGTGAGTTGAAAAACTCATGGCTAAAATCGGGGAATGTTCGATCTCCGGGACGACGGCGCCCATGCCGTCCATGGGGTGACGAATCTGCTCGTTCTTAAACGCCATCGACGCGATTGCCGTGCCGGTGTGACCGATTCCTCCCAACAGCTCTCCCAGCCGGGCGTTTATCGGCGCCAAGAGTTCCTGAGCGTTGTACGACGGCGCCGCGACAATAACAGCATCGAAAAGCTCCGTCCACGTTTGACGTTCAGACTCCGGTTTGTCCTGACCGTCTTGCCATGTAACGCGCCAAGCGGGACGACCCGTTGACGAGGCTTCCTGACTCAAACTTGTAACGCGGCAATTCAGATTGAACGTTCCTTGAGGAAGTTTCTCGACAATAGTATTGCTCATCAGCGAAAACCCGCCCTTGAGCGTTACGAACATGCTGTATCGCGGACCGCTTTCTTTCCCCGCCTGAGCAGCCGCCTTCGCGTCTCGAGCCGCCTTGCGACGTTTTGCCATCTCCGCCCGCATGGCAATAATCAGGCTGCGATGTTCTTTTTCCATCTCTCGAAAACGCTCCATCGTAGCCAGGACGCTCAGCTCTTCCAGATTCGCGCCGTAGACCCCGGAAACCAGCGGTTCGATAAGACGCTCAAAGACTTCTTTTCCCAGTCGCCGGCGACCGAATTGAGCCATGCTCTCGTCGGCGTCGTCCTTTTTGCGGGGAATGAACAGCTCCAGCCCCGCCCGGATTTTGCCAAACGGACTGAGAAGCCCCGTCGTCGCCAAGGGCCACATTTTGGTCGGAGCCATCATCAGGAAGCCTTCCGGCAGCTTATGCAAGCGGTTCCGGAACACGACAAACGTCTGTCGGTACTGAGAACTCGTCGTAACCAGCTGATCGGAAATCCCGAGCCGTTTGCACAAGTCCAGACCCCACGGAACGGTCGTAATGAAATTGTCCGCCCCTTCTTCGATTTCCAAGCCGTCTTTAATAACCGTATTGAGAACCCCGCCAACTCGCGGTCGGGGGTCAAAAACGCTAATCGACGTCTCCGGGCTGAGTTCATGTATATGAAACGCCGCCGCCAGACCGGAAATTCCCGCTCCGATAACAGCAACGCGTCGGCAGTTTGATTTATTATCTTGTTGCATGCATAAATAAGTGGTTAGTAATTAGTAGTAAGTGGTTAGTAAGCCGCTTTGCGCCCTTACCACTGAAAACTTACCACTCACCACTACTCCTGCATTATATCCCTTTTCAAATTTAAAGCAATAAATTTTTATCGATTTTTAGAAAAAATACCGCTTTTTTGGAAAAAAATACAAGGAAAATTCGCTCTTAGTCAATGAGCGTTTTTTCAACATTTACCAGTTTGACAGAACCGCGAAAAAGAACTCAAATATAGCCTTTATGGCTTGACATTCAATTTTGTATGTATTATAATAAGGCAAGAGGCAGTAGGCAGTAGTAATTCGCCTTCGGCGAATTCGACAAATACTCATAATTTGCAAATAGACAAGAGGCAAGAGTAAAAATTCCCCCTACTGCCTCAAACTACTGCCTACCGTGGGTTGAAACCCACTGCTATTAATATTGAACCGCTACGCGGTTCTAGTGGAACGCTATCGCGTCTGTTTAAAAACTACTGCCTACTGCCTATTGCCTACTGCCTATTGCCTACTGCCTAATTACCATGCAACGTTACGAATTTACTCCGGAAGACGATTATTCAATTTACACTCAAGCCGCTTACAGGGCAACGGGTTGCGTATACCATTGGAACATGCCTGTTCGACCTGACCAGTTGGGCGAGATTGCTGCGCTGCCTGTTTACGGCGCGTTTGTCAGCTTTAAGCGGGTTGGACAGCTGCGTTCCTGCATGGGTACGCTCGGTCCCAATAAAAAGCTGGCTCAGGCGATTAACGACGCTGCAAAATCCGCCGCGCTGGAAGACCCTCGATTCCCGGAAATCGCCCCGGCGGAACTGCCGTTTCTGGAAATGGAAGTCTGGATTTTGTGGGAGCCGGAACCGATTGAAGCCAATCCCGACAACGTCATTATCGGCAAGCACGGCTTGATCGCTTCCCGAGGGCGCAACCGCGGCCTGCTCCTGCCGTCCGTTGCGACAGAGTACAAAATGGATCCGGAGACGTTTTTAAGTCACACCTGTTTGAAAGCTGGGCTGCCCGCCAACGCTTGGCGAGACGGTTCCGTTAAATTCGAACGCTTTGAAGGACATCTGATCAAAGGCGACTTCCCCGCCTGCGCTGCTGAACTGCAGGACGACAACCAAATCGTCGGGACGGCGTACGGGCCACAGCCCAACGCTCGTCACATTGCCGCGTTAGCAGACTTCTCTCGTCAAAACGCATTGGCGATTTTCAAGGGCGGAACGGAAAGCGCGTATTTGCCCGGCGCGTTCGACGGTAACGTTCACGGCGCTTTGGTCAGAATGAAGCTCGGCTCTCGCGGACAATATTTGGAATCCGTCCGGATTTCTCTTCAAAATACGATTCCCTTCCAGACGACGGTTCTCGAACTGACCAAGGCGATTTGCAGCGGCGTAAAGCAGCAAATCGGAAAACAGGATCCGCCGGAGAATTTCGTCATGGGGCTGGCGGTTTTCTTTGAACCCGCCAAACAGGGAACCGCCGCCAACTTCGACCCGTCGGGAATCAAAACGTCTGACCGCGGCATTTTTGTATCGAAGGGCCCTGCGTGGGCGTTTGCGTTCGACCCGAAATCCAGCCCTGAGATTTTGCTGGATCGCGCGCTCAAGCACGCTGGATTTACTGCCGACAACTCCGTCGAGGTTTACTCCATGCGAGTTATTTCGACCGAGCCGCTTTTGCTCACGACCAACGTTCCCAGCGCACAGCAGCTGCAAAAGTACAGAACCCCGGTCGTTGCCGGCAAGTTCTATCCCGCCGACGGCGCTGAGTGCAAAAAGCTTGTCGAAACGCTCTACAAGGAAGCGGAATCCCCCAAAGACCATTACGCTGCTGCGATTATTCCTCACGCCGGCTGGATGTACTCTGCCCGACTGGCGATTCGAACGCTGGCGAAAATCGAGTTCCCTTCGAGAGTTGTCATTTTCTGTCCGAAACATACGGGAATGGGCGTTGACATGGCTGTCGCCCCGCAGGAAAAATGGATTCTGCCGACAGGCGCCGTCGACCTCGACCAGGATTTCGCCCGCCGACTGGTTAAAGAATGTGACATGCTCCAGCTCGACTCCGAAGCGCACCGCAACGAACATTCCATTGAAGCTATTCTGCCCTTTATCGCCGCGCAGGCGCCGTCCGCTCAGTACACAGCTATCGCCCTGGGCGGAGATATCAATTACGAGAAAATCGACAAACTCTCCGACCAGCTGGCGGCGTTCTTCTCCAAGCTGAAAACCCCGCCGCTGTTTATCGTTTCCAGCGACATGAACCATTACGCCGACGTCGACACGACCGTTATTCAGGACGAGAAAGCGATGAAGAAAATCGACAAGCTCGACCCGGAAGGACTGTTCAGCGTCTGTCGAAAAGAGAACGTTTCCATGTGCGGCGTCGCGCCCGCAGCGGTTGTCATGGCAACGCTGAAAAAGATGAACCTGTTACACGAGGCGATTCTCGTCGGTCATACCAACTCCGCCGTTATTTCCGGCGACAGCGACCACTGCGTCGGCTACTGCGGATACCTGTTCAAATAAAATGGCGTCTCAAAAAACCCTGTTGTTCAAAATCCGCCTTATGCTGGCGTTTTTCATGCTGGCGCTGGTTGTCAGCGGCGTTACCGCGTTTCCTCTGAAAAGCGAGCTGCATTTGCTCAACCAGCATTTTGGACAAGGCACGGCGTTTGGCGAGAAGTTTTCAGACGCCGCCAACTATCTGAAGTACATTCAGGAAGGGCTGGACAAGAACGCCGCCCAGTTCCCGTTTATGAGCTACGGGACGGACTGGCTGGCGTTCGCTCACATCGTTATTGCGATTGCGTTTATCGGTCCGTTCCGCGACCCGGTTCGCAACATTTGGGTAACTCAGTTTGGAATGATCTGCTGTATACTCGTTTTCCCGCTGGCGATGATCTGCGGAACGATTCGCGGCATTCCGATGGCGTGGCAGCTGATCGACTGCTCGTTTGGATTCTTCGGACTGTTCCCGCTGTTGCTGGTTTATAAATGGACGAAAGAATTGGTGGAGGCAGTAGGCAATAGGCAGTAGGCAGTAGTGAGTTGCGAGTTACGAGTTGCGAGTTGCGAGATACGCAAGCGCTTCGCTCATTATTCGCATTTAATCCCAACGCCCGCCTTTAATTCTTAACAATCAACTAATACCATGAGAACTATCGCTTTAACTTTACTGACGTTGATTTCAATTACTTCCGCGGCTCTTGCCGACGTCGCCTTGACGGCTCAGGAAGACGGCTCGATTGTCGTTACCTCCGACGGGAAGCCGTTTACGACGTTTATCCCGAACAACCACAACAAACCGATTCTCTATCCGCTTATCGGTCCGACCGGGGCGGCGATGACGCGTCAGTACCCGATTGAAGACGCGCTTCCCACGGAAAAGAAAGATCACCCGCATCAGCGGTCGTGCTGGTTTGCCGCCGGAGACGTCAACGGGCTGAGTTATTGGCATCAGGAAGACTCCTTTGGAAGTCGGGTTGCCGCCACGGGGCATATCCTTCCACAGAAGGTCGAGATTGTCGCGCCCAACGCCATCGCCATGCAAGCGAACTGGGTCGACACAAAGGGAAACGTCGACCTCAAGGAATCGCGCGTTATGAAGTTCTGCGCCTCGCAAGATCAGCGATGGATTGACTTCACGATTACCCTCACCGCAGAAAAAGACACTGTTAAATTCGGCGACACAAAGGAAGGGCTTTTCGGCGTTCGCGTTGCCGGCACGATTAAAGTCGACGCCAAGCTTGGCGGAAAAATCGTCTCGTCAGACGGGCTGACCGACGGCGCGGCGTGGGGCAAGCCGGCGTCCTGGGTTGACTACAGCGGCCCCGTTGGAGAAAACGGGCATCGCGTTGGAATCGCCATCATGAACCGTCCGGACAGCTTTGCCTATCCGACCCACTGGCACGTTCGAGAATACGGACTCTTCGCCGCCAACCCGTTTGGGCTTCACGACTTCTACGGCGCCAAGTCCGGAAAGAACGGCTCTGTTACATTGAAAAAGGGCGAGTCGATTACATTCCAGTACCGAATCCTCCTTCACGACGGCGACGAGAAGACCGGGCGAGTTGAACAGAGCTGGGAAGAGTATTCTCAAAGTAAATGAATAAAACTCTCATCGCCCTTGCCGTTTACAACGAAAGGGAAAACCTGCCGGATTTACTCAACGTGTTGCTGACCCTCGTTCCAGACGCCGATATTTTAGTCGTTGACGACAACTCGCCGGACGGAACCGGGGTCTGGGCGGAGGAGTTCTCGCAGATGCAGCCCCGAGTTAAAGTGTTACATCGAGCGGGAAAGCTGGGGCTGGGAACAGCCGTTATCGACGCGATGAAATTCGCTATCGACCGCGGATACGAATTCATGCTCAATATGGACGCCGACCTCAGCCATCAGCCCAAGTACGTCCCGGATATTCTTTCGACGATGTACGCAGCGCCGGAATCCGTTGTAACAGTAATCTGCTCCCGATACGTTCCCGGCGGCGGAGTGGAAGGCTGGCCCGTCGTGAGAAAGTTCATGAGCGCTGGCGTCAACGCCTACGCCCGATTTATGCTCTCGCTGCCGGTTCGCGATACGAGTGGGTCGTTTCGATGCTATCGCGTTTCCATCCTGAAAGAGCTTGACTTTTCCGCCGTCCGGTCGAAAGGGTACTCGTTCTTTGAAGAAATCCTGTGGCATATTCAGCGCGCCGCGCGACGGAAGGGAATCTTCTCGTGCCCGTTTATTGAACGTCCGATTATTTTTACCGACCGCGTCAAAGGTCAGTCCAAAATTAACAAAAAGGAAGCGGTCAACGCGCTGAGAATCCTGTTTCAACAAGGAATCCAAAACTGGTTTGGCGAGGGCGAATTCCTCAACATCCTGTTTAACTGCGGAATCAAAGCGGCGGCGATTGTGTACACCGTCATGCTGGTTGTTCTACTGGTTATTCCAGACCCGTACTTTTTCCTCAACGGCGTTCCCGACCCCAATATGGAGGAATCCAAATTCGCGTCGAACTCCCATCTCAACGTTTTTATTCTGATGGGCTTTTTATGGGAACTGGCGTTTTTCCGCCGCATGCTGTGGAACCGCAAATGGCTGGCGTGGCTGGGCGCGGTCGCCTTTGGCGCGTTTTTTGAAATCATTCAGATTATTGTCCCCAAACGGACGTTCGACCCGGTTGACATCAACCAGAACATGGTCGGCGCCGTTACAGGGTTGATTATTGCCTGCGTCCTTTGGACGCTTTGGAAACGAATTGCACATTTACTCCCGGAGAAATCATGACACATTTATCTCGACGAAGTTTTTTATGCGGGACGCTTGCCGGCGCCGCTGCGTTGGCTGGCGCTCCCCTGCTGGCGGACGCGCCTAAAAAGGGTTCTAATATAAAAATCGGGTTATGCACCTATTTATGGGGCGCAAACTGGGACTTGCCGACTATTATCGACTACTGCACCAAAGCCGGGCTGGGCGGCGCCGAACTGCGCGTTCAGCACAAACACGGCGTCGAGCCGGAACTGAGCAAAGCGGCAAGAGCGGAAGTCCGAAAACGATTTGAGGCCTCGCCCATTACGCTGGTTGGATTCGGCACAAACGAAGATTTTCATCATACCGATCCGGCGCGAGTCCGACGTTGCATCGAACGCGCCAAAGAGTACGTTATTCTGTCAGCAGACTGCGGCGGTTCTGGCGTTAAAGTCAAGCCGAACGATTTGCCCAAAGGCGTTGACCGAAAGAAAACGACGGCGCAAATCGCCGCGGCGCTGGACGAATTGG
>JAZRTH010000026.1:0-5734 GCA_045651945.1 Thermoguttaceae bacterium | reverse complement strand
AAAGAACGCAAAGAATTAATAGTTGTAAAATGAAATTATTTAATAATCAAATTGAGCAAGAGAGTAAGAGCGTTTCACACTCCTCACTCCTCACTCCTCACTCCTCACTAATTCCCCTCCTTGTCATGCTGATAACGTCGGTATCCTCCGCTATGGACGTTGTTACCGTCAAGGCGGGCGACAGCGAGAAAACCATCGAGGGCGAGATTATCGTCAACGCCAAAGACGGCGGGATTGTTATTCGCGACGCGATGAACTTTCTTCACCCGATAACGCCGGACAACATCGTCAGCAAGACGTCTGACGACCGCCCGTTTGCATACTCTACAGCGGCGGAAATCAAGGAGAAGATGTTAAAAGAGCTGCCGACCGGATTTAAAGTTTTCGAGTCGAAACATTACCTGATTTTCTACGAGACGTCAGAGGCATTCGCCCGATGGACGGCGCAGCTGTTTGAGAATCTGCACAACGTCTTTTATAACTTCTGGACGTCTAACGGCATGAAACTGTCGGAACCGTCTACGCCGTTGATTGCGATTATTTTTGCCGACAGCAAGGAATACGTCCGGTTCTGCAAAGACGAGTTGGGCGAAGCCGGCGCGTCGATTATCGGGTTCTACAGCATGCAGTCCAACCGCGTCAATCTTTTCGACCTGACCGGCGCGGACGACATGAATCAGCGAGCGTCGAGCAGGGTTTCCGAAGCGGCGAAGATTCGCAACCTGCTGGCTCAGCCTGACGCTGCGCGCATGGTCGCAACAATCGTTCACGAAGCGACGCATCAGCTGGCGTACAATTCCGGAATGCAGGTTCGTTACGCCGACATGCCGCGCTGGCTGTCCGAGGGAATCGCCATGTACTTCGAAACGCCCAATTTGAAATCGTCGTCCGGCTGGGCGTCTTTGGGAAAAGACAACCCCGCCCGACTGCGGCTTATCAAACAGCGTCTGCCCCGCCGAAACCCGGAAGCTATCAAGATGATGATTACCGACGACGCTCTGTTTACCAATCTGGAAGTTGCGGAAGAAGCCTACGCCGAGGCGTGGGGGCTGACCTGGCTGCTGATCAAACGGAACCCGAAAAAGTTCGTTGAGTACCTGAACATCATGAGCCAGAAAACGCCGTTCGTCTGGGACTCGTCCGAAGAGCGAAT
Source organism: Thermoguttaceae bacterium (assembly GCA_045651945.1). GTDB lineage: Bacteria > Planctomycetota > Planctomycetia > Pirellulales > Thermoguttaceae > RUG11551. Next base: position 4,581 of record JAZRTH010000026.1, on the reverse strand, counting down.
GGAAGAATTCGAGAAATGCTTCGGCAGCTGGGTAAAGGTAAACCAGGCGTTCGTCAGCGTCATGAAAAGCAAACGTCTGCCGCGGTAAGCAGCTGGAACATCCATTTAGACTTCGAGGAGCGCTTGCGCCAACTCCTCACTCCTCACTCCTAACTGATTAACGCCTTATCCGCCAAAATCGCAATGACGTAAAACGTCGTCATAACCAGATTGACTGTAAGAATCTGTCCCATGGCGGCGATGCGGGAATTGAGAATCAGCGGGTTGCTTAACAGCCCTCGAAGCGGCGGATAGGACGCGATTATATAAACCGGCAGGATTATCCACCCGGCGGGGAAGAAAACCGCGACGATTGTTACAATGGACGCGATCCAGAGGTAAACGAACAGATGGTACGTCCGCCTCGCCCAAACCCGCCCGACGATAGCGGAGAACGTTTTTCTGTTGGCTTGAATGTCTTTTTCGATGTCGCACGTGTTGTTCGTACACATAATCAATCCGATTCCCAAGATCAACGGAATGGAATACAGCAGCGGCATCCACGAAAACGAGCCTTTCAAAACGGTGGAGCTTGCCAGGGTAATCAGCCCGCCCATGACAAAGCCGCTTGTCAGTTCTCCCAACGGCAAATAAGATATCGGCTTCTTCCCGACGCTGTACAGGCAAACCGTCGCTGCGCCAATCGCGCCGATAACCAGCGGAATCCAGCCCGTCTTCCAAACGACGTACGCGCCCAGCCCGCCAGCCGTCGCCATGAGCAGGAAGAAAAGCGTCAACGCCGCCGCCGGGCTAACGCCGCGATAGACCATCGCGGAATCCTCTTTATCCGGCTGATTGTCTGCGGTGTCTGCGCCGCGAACGAAATCAGCATAGTCGTTAATCACGTTCGCCGACGACTGCATCAAAATGGAAATCGCCAGCAAGACGAAAAACATCAAGGGCGAGAACGCATCCGGGCAATCGTGCATTGTCAGCGCTCCTGCCAGTAAAACCGGCAAGACAGACGCCGGCCACGTATGCGGCGCAACAAGTTCGACAGCAGCGGTAGGGGACATTTTAGGCAGTAGGCAATAGGCAGTAGACAGTAGTTTTTAACTACTAGCTACTAGCTGTTAGCTTGGGATTCGTAGTTCTCAGCGTTTATTATTAAAGCCTGAAGCTAAAATAAAAAGCTAGAAGCTAGAGGCTAGCAGCTAATAGCTTAAAATCACATCACTTGATCTCGTTATAGCAACCCAAGACTCGGTACGAGTCGCAGAGCTTTTCGACCTGTTCCATGACTTTCGCGACGGGGGCGTCGTTGACGTTGGCATCTACGTCGACGTAAAAGACATAGTCGCCCGTCGAGTCGAGAACGGAATCGATGTGACTGAGGTTGATTTTACTGTCGGCAAAGAGGTCCATAATCGCCGCCAGCGCGCCGGGTTCGTTTTTCACGAAGAACGAAATCGACGTCTTGTTTCCGCCGTCTGATTTCGGCTCGCTGCCAACGACCAGGAACCGGGTTGCCGCATGCGGGTTGTCACCAACGTTGTGCCGCGCCACTTCCAGATTGTAATACTTCGCCGCCAGTTCTCCGGCAATAACCGCCGTTGCGTCCGGCTGATTTTCCGCCAGCCATTGAGCTGCGCCGGCGGTGTCGAAATACTCAACGGCGTCGAGATTGTTTTGATGAATAAAGCTCTTGCATTCCGCCAGAGCCATCGGGTGAGAATAAACTCGGCGGAGCTGGGTCAGCGGCGCGCGGGGCACGACAAGCAGACATTCCTCAACCGGGATGCTGATCGCCCCGACGATGTGCAGTTTGGACTGGTTGAGCAAAGCCGTGATGTGGTTCTGACGCCCAACAATCGTGTTTTCTATCGGCAGCATGCCGAAGTCGTAAACGCCCTGCTCTATCCCTTCGATAACGTCTGAATTGGTAGCGCAGGGAATCGGAGCGAGGTTCTTGTTCCATTCCCGACAGGCGACTTCGGTAAACGCGCCGTGTTCGCCCTGAAACGCTATGAGCGGGCGGGCTTCCGCCTGAACGCGCCGGGACTCGGTAAAGATGGTTTGATAAATCGCCTCAATTACTTCGCTGGAAAGCAACGACCGTTCGCGTTCCATGAGGCTGTTGACAATCGCCTGTTCGCGTTCCGGAGAGAGAATTTTCTTTTTGAATTTCAAGGTCAATCGACCCCATTCAATTCGACGCTGCAAGGCGCGAAGAATAGAGTTATCGATTCGGTCAATTTCACGGCGTATTTTGTTGAGATCCATGGTAGGTGTTGGGGAGGAAGTGGATGAAAGGCGGTAATGGAGCGACTAACAGGAGCGGAATTACGCAGTTCGCCGAAGGCGAACCAAAAAGCTGAACCTAAATTCATGTTCGCCTGACGGCGAATGCGTAATTTCGTTCGCTTCGCTCACTTCATTACCGCCTTCCAATCCATCTATTTTTCTAATGCGTTATACTCTTTAACAATTAACTTTTTAACGTCTTCGTCCTGAGCGTATTTCATAGCGGTTTTGTAATAGGACTTAGCCGCGCCAATGCGACCTTTTTCCGCGGCGGCGCGGGCTTTCTCGATGTTGAGCTGAGCCTTTTCCCGCTTCGGTTCGACGTTTTCCTGCTGATACAGCTGTTTCATCTGGGCGACAGACCCAACAACGCTGTCGGCGGAACTGGGCGCGTCGTCTGCATTATCGGAACCGAACGACGGGGAATCGTCAACGTCCGAATGGTTTCTGGTTAAACGATCTGAACCGAACGCAGCGCGTCGAAGTCCGCTGGGCGAATCCTCTGCCCCTGTTCCTTCCGCGGCGCGAACTCGGCTTAACGCTTGAGAAACCGGAGAATTCCCAACCGGTCTGGTCAAACCGCTTGTCAGCGAGCCGCCAGTCGGGTCAATTATACCAGGCATTCCCGTCCACGAGCCGACGACAGGCGTGTTGCTGATAACAAAGGGCGTTTGCTGGGTGTCGGACATCATGCCGGGTACGCCGTTGAACGTTGTAACAGACGGGGTTTGACTGACCAGAGATCGGCTGGACCCCTGTTCCATGCGTCCCCAGATGTTGCCGGTAAACCCGTTTCCGCCAAACCCGACGCCGCCCTGAATTCCGCCGCCAGCCCCGCCGGGATTGCCAAACGGAGCCTGCCCCGGCAGTGCGTTATTTCCGCCGAAGTTCACACTCCAGTTTTTACCCTGCAAAGACCAGCTCGTGCCGATGTTTTCATGGAACGAGTCGCCAACGCGGTTAAACGGCGTTCCAGTCGTTACCATTTGGGCGGAAGCGACGCTTGACGCAACAACGAGCAACAATGTAAAGAGGATTTGTTTCATGATTCTACTCTAAATGGGTTTTAAGTAATTCAATACATTATTGGCACGAAACGCTTTAACGGTAATTCCAAACGTTCTATCTTTAAAAGCGACGGCAAGCCGTCGCACTCCAAAATTGCTAATTGCCTTTTTCCATTGAGGCTTTGATAAATCCGAGGAACAGCGGGTGGGCTTCCGTCGGGCGGGACTTGAATTCCGGGTGCGCCTGCGTGGCGACAAACCACGGGTGATCTTTCAGTTCGACGATTTCTACCAGGCGGCTGTCCGGATTGACGCCGGAAATGACCATGCCTTTCGATTCGAGCAGAGCCGTGATTTTGGGGTTGACTTCGTATCGATGTCGATGTCGTTCCCGAACCATTTCCGTTCCGTATGCTTCTCTGGCGTGAGAGCCTTGCTTGAGCCAGCAGGCGTACGCGCCCAGACGCATCGTACCGCCGCGGTCAACGACGTTTTGCTGCGAGTCCATCAGGACGACAACGGCGTCTTGCGCCTGCGCGGACGCAGCGCCCTCGAAAATGTCGGTATCGGATTTCCATTCTATACTGTACGCGTTGGGAAGACCGCAGACGTGTCTGGCAAACTCAATCACGGCGCACTGCAAGCCGTAGCAGATTCCCAAGAACGGGACTTTGTTCTCTCGCGCCCACTGAATCGCCGCCATCTTGCCTTCCGCTCCGCGCAAGCCAAACCCTCCGGGAGTGAGAACGCCCTGAACGCCCTGTAAAACAGCGTCCGCGCCCTTTTCCTCGATTTCTTCCGCTTCCACCTTGAGGATATCCACCTTGGCGTGGAACGCAGCGCCGGCGTGCATGAGCGCTTCGTAAATCGACTTGTAGCTGTCTGTCAGCGTAATGTACTTCCCGACAACGGCGATTTTCACAGTCTTTTCCGGGTTGACGACGCGGTCGATCATGGCTTGCCATTGCGACAAGTCCGGCTCGCGGTCGACCAGATGCAGACGCTTGCAAATAATGTCGTCCGTCCCCTGCTGACGCAGCATCAGCGGGACCTCGTAAATCGTGTTGGGAACGTCCTGTTCGATAATAACGTTTTGCGGGCGGACGCTGCAGAACAAAGCAATCTTTTTCCGGACGTCGTCTTCAATGTGCTGGGTCGTTCGGCAGATAATCATGTCCGGCTGAACCGCCAGCTCGCGCAATTTCTGAACGGAGTGCTGAGTCGGTTTCGTCTTGATTTCCCCGGACGCTCGCAGGTACGGAATCAACGCCATGTGAATAAACATGACGTC
>JAZRTH010000025.1:0-2570 GCA_045651945.1 Thermoguttaceae bacterium | reverse complement strand
TACATGAGATTATAGCGCTATGCTATTTGATTTTGAATAGGGGGGGAGGGAGGACGGAAAATATTTTGGAGTGCGGCGCCTCTAGGCGCCGCCTTAACCAGCGACTTGGAGAAATTCCGAATTACGCATTCCGAATTAATTACTCTTTGAATTCTGTCGTTATCGGTTTGCCGGACGTGCCGAGGGAGGTCAGCGGGCGGACGGTGAACGAAAGCGTCTTGTTGCGGGGCAGTTCCGCTTTCGGAATGGTTAGCTGTGTAACGCCGCCGTTCGGTTCGCTGCCGATTCCAAAATTGACGCCTGACGCGTAGACGGCTTTGTAGATTGGATTCGATCCTTCTCCGCTGTTCACGGCGACTTCGTAGGCGTAAACGCGCGAATCTGGGTTGGCGTCGGCAAGCGGAATCGTGAGTTTAACGACTGATATGGCGGGTTTGCCATCTGCCGCCGGGACGTCTGCGCTTTCAACAATCAGTTTCGCGCCGTTCTGGAATTGCGGTTCGCCGATAACCTTTTTCATCTCGCTGCGTATAAACGGGTGCGGATTGAATTTGCCCATCGGCAGAATCCAATCTGATCCGAGAACCGCGCCTGCGCCGGCGGTAAACTCGCGGCGCTGAATGACAAGCATGTCATTGTACACGCGGACGACATATCCCTGCCGACCTCTGCCTGCCTGATCGCGGCCGTCGATAGCGGCTTTCGTAATCCAGCCGTCTCCCACCAGAGCGCCGCAGCCCCGCGGTTCGCAGGACGCGCATTGAATTACAGGAAGCCGGTTTTTATAGAGAGCTATAATATTCCAGTTTGTTATGCTCCAGTGATTGTGTCCGAAGAACGAAACGGCGCCGACGTGACGCATCAGCTCTCTTCGCACGCCGTAGGAAGGGCGGCTGTGCTGAATGTAGAAATACGGATGAAGAGGGTCGCGCCCGCTCTTCCAGTTCTTTAATGCGCCTATTGCATCGGCTTCGCTGACGCCCCAGTTGCGGCCGAAGAAATGATACCCTTTGACCTCTTTATGCCAAACCGGCTCGTACTTCTCGCCCCAGATGCGCTGCCAGTTTGCCGCCATGTCGGTTTCCAAAACGTGGCTGGCATACTGTTCCGGGTCTGGATAGCGCTTTTTGACAAAAACGCCGTAACGAGCGCCGTCGACGTCGTGGTTCCCTGTTACAAAGAGTTTGACCGGCCCGCTGTTGACTTTTCCAAAAACTCTGCGCCACGCCCCGGCGTGAAACGCCATTTCTTGAACCTGTCCGCGATGCGCCATGTCTCCGCAATGCATGACCGCGTCAACGTTCTGCTCTTTGAAGTACTTCAGCGCGGCGACGAGGTATTTATCCGGCCAGTTGGCGCCAAGACGATTGCCCCAGACCGTCGTTCTCAAATGCGTATCGCTGATAACGCCGAAAACCAGGTTCGGCTCGCCGTCATGTTTCCAGTCGGGCGGAGCTGCGAAAAGTTCGCCGCAAAACAGTGAGCCGACCGCGCCAAACGTTCCTTTAAGAAAATCTCTGCGTTTCATTGTAACATCACCTGATTTGCTAGTTGACTTCGTCGTTTTCGTCCAACGAGTAAATGCCCGACGCTTCCGCATAGTTGGCGTCTTTTTCTTTCCAGACTGCGACGGCGCGGGAAATGACGTACAGAATCAAGGCGCTTACCGCGCCGACTATCACGACCGACATGAACGCGATTTTGTCCGTTAAAACCTGATGGATTCTGTCTGGCAGGTTCGTCCAGCTCCAGGCGACAAAGACGATCATCAGGTACGACGGCGTAACATATTTCATGATAAACTCGACGAAGCGGGGGATTCGCATCTTCGCGTGGTTTCGCAGTTCCGCCATGCCCTTTTTCATGCCTAAGGCGTAGGCAAAGAGAATCGCCTGAATTGTCGCCAGGACGAAAATGAGAGCCTGACCCATCCAGAAGTCGAGGTTGTCCATCGCCGCCAAACCTTTGGAGAAGTACACGGTAAATCCCAGCCCAATAAGCGTAATAAACGAGAGGAACGCGACAGAGTCTTTGCGTCTCATGCCCAAGCCCTCTTCAAACAGGGCGATGGACGGCTGAAGCATGGAAACCGTGCTTGTAACAGCCGCCAAAAACAGCAGGAAGAAGAACAGGAACCCGAAAAACTGTCCTGCCGGCATCTGGCTAAAGACGTTCGGAAGGACTTTGAACCCCAGTTCAAAGGTCGATCCCATGTGTCCTTCCAGATACGATCCGCCCAGGAACACAAACGCGGCGGGCAGGGTAATCAGACCGCCCAGGACAACCTCGGCAAACGAGTTGGCGCTGGCGGCGGTAAAGGCGGAAAACGCCAAGTCCTCTTTTTCGTGAATGTACGATGCGTACGTCAGAATCAAACCGAACCCGACCGACAGCGAGAAGAACACCTGTCCCGCCGCCGCCATCCACATGTCAGGACGCATGAGCGATTCCCAGAATCCGACGTCCGACCCCGGCTTGACCGGGTTCCACATGAACCCCAGACCGTTGACCAGGTTCTGATCCGGCAGTTCCGGGTTTGGCGTTCCGAGCGTCAAAACGCGGAACAAAAC
>JAZRTH010000024.1:0-2869 GCA_045651945.1 Thermoguttaceae bacterium | reverse complement strand
ATCACGCCGCGCTCATTACAGAAATCGCCGGCGGAAAGAATCCAGACCAATCAAATTGAGACGAACGCCGCGCTGTCGAAAAAGCGTCTTTTGAAACGCCCTCGGCAGCGTTATTCCGATTTGGATTCCAATTTGGATTCCGATTCGGGTTCCGATTTGGATTCAGATTTGGGGACGAACCGAAACATCTCGTCTGGAGAATCCGGTTTGATTTCCCCTTTTTCTTTCAGCCTTTGGCGAAGAATGGCTATCTTCTCTTTTGTTGAAAGTTCTTTATCGGCTAATTGCGCGCCGTCCGGTTTGAATATATACCTTGACCAACGAATAAAAGTATGGCTTTTCAGTCGGACGTCAAAACAAACCGGATTATAACTGTAAGCCTCGTCAATCTCGGAACTTTCGTGAACATGAATTCCTGCAATTCCGAGTTCGTCTTTATACGGCGTCAGCTCATCTGCGATTTTACAAGCCATTTCAATTCTGACGTCATTCCAGGGCATACCGACAGGGTTCATTGGCAAAGATTTTATCCCCGTAATTGCCAAATAATTCTCCAAATCAGACTTTTTGAAGAAAGTTGTCGGCAACTGACACCCGTCTTTATCAACAGGCAGAAATCCTTTGCCAATCGCCTCGGAATTGACATACACCATCGCGATGGGAACAAAATAATCTACATTCACCACGATAGTATTTGGGTATTTTCGCTGAACGGATTTTACCGTCTTAACAATTGGAGACAAATTAAACGAATTGGAAACGTCTTCCAGCAACGTTTTGTCGTCATACGGTTTTTCAAACAAATCGGGATTGCTTTTTCGTACAGATTCCAAAACGTCAGAGCCCATCCAAACCCCTTGCGGCAGATTGTATTCCACCTGCCAGGACTCGGATTTGTCGGAAAGAAGATATGTCTTGTTAAGCCAGTACAAAAGCCCCATTATAAGAGCTGAAATCAACAAAAACGCGCCGCCAAACCCTACGCCAGGAATAAAGAACCCCAAAAAGCGGGACAACGAACCAGAATTCTGCTCTGAACTCTTGCTCTCGCTGGACTCTCGCACGCTTGTCTTTTGCGAAACCTTTGTTTCGGAACCCGTTTTTGGGGAAACAGACGTTGAATCAGATTTTGCTTTGCGTTTTGCCATCTGCAAATTATTCCATTACTGCAATTATGCCGTCTTCAGGAATTATAAGATAATCTTTACCGTCCAACTGAACTTCAATGGCGCGATACGGTTCAAAAAGAACCCGATCGCCGTCTCGAACCTGCATGGGCTTGCGATTTCCGTCTGGCAACAGTTTCCCATCGCCAACTGCCAAAACCTTACCCTCGTTTGGACGCTTTTGCGCCGAATCCGGTAAATAGATTCCATTTACCATTGTCTGCTTATCAGTACGTCTCAACACAACGTTATCGCCTACAGGCACTAATGTCATATCTGAATACTCCTGTAAAAATGAAAACCAACTCTCTGAGCCAACGTCTTTACAAATACGTATAAACTCTCTCGAGCGTGGTCAGCGCTACTATTCCGCTTGTTTGAATCTGGAAAGAACAACGTCAGATTATCTTCTGAAAAACATCCCTGTTAATTGTTCTGATTACTTTACGCGAAATTTCTCAAACAAGCTGACAACAACTACATATATTAAAGCGTATTTCCCTCTCTTTGTCAAGGTTCTCAACGCCAAAATATCTATAAATGTTAATATAGATAATATGCAACACTGGTTAAATAGCAAAGCTGCGAGTTATAGAGGATTTAAATTTTTCTTTATCGATATAATCGGAACGACTCTCACTGCCAAAAAATCGGCGGATAAGAAAGGTTAAAAAACAAATCCAATTAACGATATCATTCTACAACTTTTCTTCGGCTCAGCCCTGGCGCGTTAAGTTGGTTCTTATCTTTTTGAATATCTTTTATAAGCTGATTAATAGCAGTCATAAACCGGTGAGCTTGACGAATCTCGTTTTCTTCGGATTCAAATACCGAATCTGCATGGAAAGATCCCTCCCATTGCTTTGACAAATCATTGAGGTACTTTTCCACGCCTCGGCGACTGCGCCGGGAGAAGATAATCGTTAACAGCCCCGTTCCTAACACAAACCAGATGGCGGTTACAATATAAACGTATGTTGGATACAAAACAGTCGAACGATAATTAATGGCAACGGGAACCGTGCGATCGTTTTCAACAACCCTTTCTATCGTAGGACGGGGCATTGAAATATCGTTCATAAACCCTTTGTATAAATAATCGTAAAAGAAATTTTTACAGGGAAGCCATGCCAGCAAGAATATCCAGAAAAGCAATAACGTTTCGTAAAAACCGCGGCGAAGCCAATGCGAATTCTTTTTCGCAATCGCGGATACGGCGTCGTCCAAACTCGCTTCAGAAGCAATAAGAAACTTTTCTGAAGCCAAATTAAACTGACTATTAACGTTAGAGAAATCGTTCTCCGGCAAACCGGCTGATTCAATAGCAGATTGAATAATAATACGATTTTGAGTCTGCTCGCCTTTATTCCAGAGGTTAACTGGAACGCCTTCGAGTAACGACTGCGACTGTTTTTCTGAAATCCAGGACTTGGCTTTTCTGGCGGCTTCGACCGTTCCCAGTACTGCCAATTGAGTTACAGATCGGGCGCGGAAAAGAAGAGAGCCAAATAGCAGACTGTCCAAACTGCCGTAAATTTGCAGCGCTAACGAAAAAGGACTCGTTCCCCACTGACGAATCGTCTCTGTACGAATTCGTCTCTCCCATTGATGGCTGTCGTCTTTGAGGTCATTAATTCGTTTTTCAACAAAACGCTTAACAAACGTCTGGCGAATGTCTTGAATTTTAGACTCCAAATCGTCCA
>JAZRTH010000023.1:0-4465 GCA_045651945.1 Thermoguttaceae bacterium | reverse complement strand
GACCAGAGAGACAAAAACGGAGACGGGAATGAACTCGACAAACAGAGCCATCTCTCTGGCGGACGGGAAGTTCCGGGCTTTAGCATAGTAAACGTCTTTTTGAATTGACGCTTCCAGCGTCGCGGCAACTGTATGAGCGTGTTCGTCAAAGGTCTTGTAGTACTGCTCAAACGCCTGCTTTCTGACGGCTCGTTTGGGTCCGTGCAGCAGCGCGCTGAACGTGGCATGTGACAGTTCAATCTTTTGACCTTGATGATCTTTAATGACGCCGAAACGCATGTCGACGTCGGTCAGTTGGTCGAAGATTTTGCTGGCGCTGCCCGCCATTTCGCCCTGCATTGCAAGGAGCTTTTCTTCCGACTGAGAAAGCGTATGGGGTTTGTATCGCCAAATGCGGTTGAGAGCCAGAGCGTACTTTTTGAGTTTGGGGTCAGCGACAATCGCCTTGAACTTTGCCGCGGAAAGCGACAGAATTTCCGGCTCGATAAAGCTGGTTGTTGCGCTTGCCTTGACCGCAACGGAAATGAACCGACCTTGGCGATCCATCGCTTCGCCGTCGCCGGCGTCCTGAGCCGTTTTTAAGAACGCGTAGTTTCCCAACCGTTCGCCCATGCGATTGATCTTGTCCAGAAACTTGTACAAGTCCAAAATCGCGTCGACGGTGGAAAGCGTTCCCTTGAACGATTCGACCTTCGAAATCTGTTTTTGATATTTTTTGAACTCCTGTTCCCAGGCGTCGTCTGACGCGTACAGAGAAGTCAAATCCCATGTATCTTCCGGTTTAACGTCTTTGCGTTCCGGCAACTGTTTAACGTCCATTGTGTCCTTTCTTTGATAATAACGAGTGATGAAAGGCGGCAATGGAGTTCGCCAACGGCGAACGGAATTACGCATTCGCCGTCAGGCGAACGTGGCGAATGATACATCTTTTTGGTTCGCCTTCGGCGTACTGCGTAATTACGCTCCCTTCGGTCGCTTCATTACCGCCTTCCATTTTCCTAATGCCTATTTAACGTTCCTCTTATTCTTTGGCTTGATTCTCTTTGAAAGAGTCATCCAGTCTTTGGACAGCGGGGTAAACTGACGGTTGTTTCTTACCCGTTGAGCGGAGCCGGACAGCGGCGCGCCGTCGGAGCTGATCGGTTTAACGCGCTGTACAACGCGGAGGAACTTGAACTTGAGCTGCGGTCCTTCAGACGTGTATTCGACGCCTTCCAGCCGCAGAGCGAGTTTGTCGCCCAGTCGGAAGCAGTTTTCCGCTTTGTATCCGGTAAAGGTCTGGAGCGCTTCTTCAAAGTAGTATTCGTCGTCCGGCAATTCGTTGGACGTCAGCAGGCTTTCAAACGGAATATCCGTTCCCTGAACGAAAATGCCAGTCTTGGCGACGCCGGAAATGACGGCGGTCATTTCTTTGCCGATTTGCGTTTCCATGTACTTGGCGATTTTCAGCGCGATGATGTCGCGTTCAGCGTCTTCCGCCCGCTGTTCCGTGTCGGTGAGATGTTCCGCCAGGAAGCCGATTTCGTCCAGATGCCGGTTGGGTTTCGTTCCGGTGATAATCGCCTGTAACAGCCGGTGGACGGTCAAGTCTGAATAGCGTCTGATGGGCGACGTAAAGTGACAGTAGCACGACGACGCCAGAGCGAAATGCCCTTCCTGAGCGGGCGAGTATTCCGCTCGCTGCATGGCGCGCAGAGCCGCCTGATGTACCGGGTATTCGTAAGGAGTGCCAGCCGTTTTTTGCAAAACGTCCTGAATGCGGTACTGAACTTTCCCGTCGATTTCATGAATTCCCAGCTCCGAAACAAAACTGTCGAATCGATCCACCTTTTTGGGAATCGGCGGGAGGTGAATTCGTCGAATAAACGTTTCGCCCTTTTGAGTGAGGAATTCCGCGACCGCTTCGTTGGCGGAGACCATGAACTCTTCAATCAGACTGTGACTTTCCGTAGTAACTTCTTTCTTGACGCCAGTAATTTCTCCCTTGGCGTTGTACAGAATTTTGGCTTCTGGCAGGTTGAGGTGCAAACAGCCCTTTTCGTCACGTCGGCGGCGAAGCGTCAGAGCCAGCGAGCGAAGGTCGCTTAGCAGCGCCTTGGTTTGGCTGGCGATATTGGCGTTACCCGTATTAAAATACTGATCAACCTGTTCGTAGGTCAGGCGTTCCGCAGAGCGAATTACCGTATTTTTAATCTCGACGTTGGTGCGAATGCCGTCTGGCGTGTATTCCATGAAAACGGACTTGCAGAAACGGTTTTGGTTGGGCTGCAGGGACGCCATCGAGTTGCAAATCTGTTCCGGCAGCATCGGCAGGACGCGGTCTGGCAGATAGACGCTGTTGCCGCGCATGCGCGCTTCCTGATCCAGAACGGAACCCTCGTCGACAAAGTATGACACGTCTGCAATGTGAACGCCCAAAATAACGGAGCCGTTCGAGAGCCGTTCCAGAGAAATCGCGTCGTCGAAATCCTGAGCGTCTTCCGGGTCAATGGTGATGATGTACGCTCTGTTTGTCAGGTCGGTTCTATTGACGGGAATCGTTTCCGGATACCGGTTAATGATTTGGCGCGTGTACGCGAGAACCTCTTCCGGGAACTTGTAGGGCAGTTCGTATCGGCGAATAACCGACATCGTATCGACCTCCGGGACGCCGCGGGGACCGAGAATTTCCGTAATGACGCCCTCGCCCTGACGTTCGCCTTCGGGGAACCGAACCATCTCGATAATGACTTTTGTATCTTCTTCGATGTTTTTACTGCGGGCGTCGCCGACCCAAATCGGTTTGTCGAACAGACCGCCGTCGACTTCAACGTATCCGGACGCGCCGATGAATTTGAACGTGCCCACGAAATTTTTCGTTTGTCGTTCCAGAACGTCGACAATGCGGCCGATACGCTGACCCTTTCTGTTCAGACGATCCCCGTCCAGAACGACGGAAACGGTGTCTCTGTCAGAGGCGTTGAGAACGTCGTCGCCCTTGATGGAAATCTCGTTTTGCTTGGTCTTGTCCAAGCCGGGCTGACGAACGATGCCGCGCCCGGGACCTTTTCGGAAATAGACGCCGGTAATCGTCTTCTCAGACTTGTCTACCTTGACCTGCTGTTCCGCCGCCCGGATTCTGTGCCCGCTGCCGTAACGCAGAACGCCTTCGGAAATCAAGTCCTTAATCAGCCGCTTGACGGCTTCCAAATCGTGTTTGGCGAATCCGACCTGCTGCGCCAGCCGTGACGCTTTGACCGGGGAATAGTTGATTCTTTTAACGTGTTTGAGAATCGCTTCGCGAGCGTCCTGTTTGTTAATTGTCATGGTTTTGGGTGTTTGTAAAATACGATGTTTTGAAATCAAACAAAATATATAGTTCATACAACCAATTTTACACGATTTACCAAACAAATACAATAGCGAATTTCAGATATTTTACCGGAAAGAGAATAATTCGTTCAAATTTTCAGAGGGAGGCCGCTTAATGAGCTGAGGTTCTCGCATGGCGGCTAATTATAAAAATAACCAGCGCAGACAAATAGCGTCTGCGCTGGCGTTTTCAAAAAAGGAGTTTTTGAAATGAAAAATGGATTTAGTTGAAGTAGCTCAACAGCCAGTCCATCAGATTGCTGTTAACCTGATACGGGCCTTGCCAGCTCCACATGTTGCGAACCAGGTCGAATGACATGATCAGCGTCATAGTCAGCATGACAATGCAAAGGAACAGACCGATAATGTTGAGTACTGTGTACGGTTTGTCTTTCTTCCCGATTTCGCGAGCGATTTCGATAAGTTCCGGAGTAACGTCCGGAGGGAGAACGCCGCCGTACAAGCCGGGTTCGCCAGCTGGAACGGAGGAGTCAATGCCCATGTCAACGCCTTCTGCCGCGCCTTCAATCGCGCCAGGACCAACGCCCATAAGCGGGTCGCTGAAGTCGCTGCTGTTTTCGGACAGCGCGATAACCTGAGACCCCGTTTCGGATTCGTCTTCGACGTCGTCCGGCGTGGTGGTCAGCGTGAACTCGTTGCCTTCTTCCGGAAGAGAGGCGCTGGAAGCTCCTTCGATAATGGAAAGGCTGTCGTCGTCCAGAACCAGGTCGTCCAAATTGACGTTGAGCGAATCGGAGTGCATGGCAACGCTGCCGGCGTCGAGCGCGCCGCTGAGTTCGTTGTCGTCAAGAGAAATGCCGCTGTCGCCTTCCGGCTTGTAGAGGTTGATGCCGCTGCTTTCCCCGTTGAGCGTAACGTCGCTCATGACGTCGGACTCTCCCAAAACGAGGTCGTCTTCGCCAATGTCCAAAACGTTTCCTGCATCCTGAGAAATGCCGGAAGACGAATCAAGCGTGGAGTTGATGTCCAGCGACGAGCCGTTCATGACGTCAGAGGCTTCCGAAGAGGAGTCTAAAGACAGGCCGCTGTCGCCAGCCAGAGCGTAATCTTCATCGTAGGCTTGTTCTGTAAAGTCGGAGGCCAAGCGGTCTTA
>JAZRTH010000022.1:0-3510 GCA_045651945.1 Thermoguttaceae bacterium | reverse complement strand
TGATAATTAATACCCTCTTTGCGGAGAGTCAGCGGCGCTTTATCGAGACGGTCGGAACGCGTCGGCGGGGCAAGTTCAGTCTTTGGAAGCGTCCGGATTTGGATTCGATTGAAAATCTGCCGCCGGCGGCGACAGCGTCTGAAAAAGTTGACCTAAATCAGACGTTGGCCCAGCTTTGCGGCATGGACGACGCCTTGGCGTTGGCGTTTTCCCGCTATGCCGTTCCGATTTGTCCGCATTGCGGTCTTGAAGTCCCGCCCGGCGGCGCTGCGTCGGCGGCAGAATACTTTGAAAGTCATTATAGCAATTGCCGCGCTCAAATTGCATTTGCCCCATCGGCTGCGATATCGGAATACGCTCAGCGAGGGTTTACCCGCTGGCTGATTGAACGCGACTCTAAAGTGGAAATGGTCGATGCGAACGAGTTGACTCAACTTGACGCTCGCAATTTGCAGCTTTCAAGTATCTTCGTTTTAGCTGACCGTTTGGCGTTCCGTCCCGGCGACAGCCGAACGAAGGAATCGTTTGAACTGGCGTTTGCGGAATCCGGCGGGATAGCGGTTGTGTTTATCGAAACGGCGGAGGGAACGGTCAAACGATTTGCAGGGCAGGGCAGGACGTGTCCTCAATGCGGACAGGAGTTTTCCGACAGCGCCGTCGAACGGTTTTATCTGTCGGAACTGCCGGAGGAACCTTCCGAACGCGACAAAATTCTGGCGTACCAGCTCAACGGGAAGAACCTGCTGGAATGGTACGATTTGTCGGCTGACCAAATAAGTAGCGAATTGCGAGGCGGCGAGAAAGAAAAAGATAATAGGAAAGATCCTACTACTGCCTACTGCCTACTGCCTACTGCCTCACGTGTTTTGCCTATTGCCTACTGCCTCCGAGACTGTGGTCTCGGCTATATGGCTCTATCTCGCAAGGCGGAAACGATGTCGGGCGGGCAGATTCGCCGGGCGGCGATGGCGGCGATGTTTGCTGGTGATTTGGTCAATATGCTTTACGTATTCGACGAGCCGATGGACGGTGTTCCGCCGGAAAATCGCCCAGCGCTGATTTCCGCGTTGCTACGTTTGCGTGACAGAGGAAACACGGTCGTGGTTGCAGACAACGACGCGTTACTCATTCAGGCGGCGGACAGAGTAGTGGAGTTGCAAAACGGGAGTCGCGATGGATTGAAAGGCGGTAATGAAGTGAGCGAAGCGAACGGAATTACGTATTCGCCGTCAGGCGAACCTGTTCATGGATATAACTCGCCTACTGCCTACTGCCTACTGCCTACTGCCTCCCTAACCATTTCTCCCGGAAAAATAACCTCCATTACAGGTCCCGCTGGATCGGGAAAAACGACCCTTCTGTCTCAGCTGGCGGGAAAGTCGGTTCCGTCTGAAAGGAAACGTATTGTAACCGGTCTGGACGCGTTTGAGGACGTGATTCTCGTAGAACGAAAACTGGAACGGAAGCCGCCGCGGGGTTGTGTGGCGACGTATCTGGGAATTTGGGATTCCGTCAGAGCGGAATTGGCGGCAACGCCGGAATCTCAAGCGAGAGGGTTTACGCCGGGAGATTTTAGTCTCATGAGCGGGAAAGGGCGTTGCCCTCAATGCAAAGGCGAGGGCGTTTTGACAATCGATTTGGAATACCTGCCGGAAATAGAAATGGTCTGCAGCGAATGCATGGGAGAACGATTCCAAAGCGAGTATCTACAGCCTCGGTTTCGCGGTCTGAATGCAGCGGAGATTCTTCGCCTGACGGTTCGAGACGCGTTTTCGTTTTTCCGAAACATTCGCAGCGTTCAGCTTCCCCTGACGTCGCTGATTGACATCGGCTTGGAGCGTCTGGAACTGGGACAGCCGATCAAAACTCTTTCCGCCGGGGAGAGAAGCCGGCTGGATTTGGCGAAGGCTCTTCAAAAGATTTACAAGCAGAAAACTCTGTTCCTGCTGGACGAACCCTCTGCCGGACTGCACGATTCTGAACTGGACAAACTCATAGAGACGTTTCACCGTCTGACGGCCTGCGGTCATACGGTTGTCATGATAGAAAACAACCCCTGGATGATTCAGCAAAGCGACGCAGAACTGCGGCTGGGATAAAATTCCGGGATAAAAAAAGAAACGAGAGCTTTTCGCGCCCCCGTTTCTCGCTTTAATTTTCTAAAATCTGACTTTTGGCTAGAACGTCAACATGACGTCAAAGCCGATGGTGAGCTGGTCGGAATTACCGTTGAGCATCATGGCGCCGAGCATTCCACTGGCGTGGTCGTATCTCAGTTCCGGTCGGATGTACAGGTTCTGGTTTCCGTTCGGGTGAAGGTTTAAACCAAGCGCTAAAGTTGTCAATTCCGTGTCAAGTCCCATGAATGTGTTCTTCATCCATTCTGTTCTCAATCCGAGTTTCGCGCAGCAGTTCAGGTCATAGTAGAAATGTTGTCCAAAGGCGAGGTTGGTGATTCCACTAAAATCACTGCAGTACAGAAGGGAAACGGATTCCAGATAACGGGTCAGTTTCACATCCAGAATAAAGTTGTGAATGGAGCCGGTTGATTTCACGTGAGGGATCAGATCGAGTCCGAAAAAGCCGCCTATGTCGGCAGTACCCGCCAGGAAGGCGTATTTGAAGTACGCGCAGTTACTGATGTGATACGTAAACGCGCCGGTAACCATGCCTTCATGATATTTACTGTTGTCAAAACCGTTGTTCAGACCGTTGACCCAACCGATGGTAATGTCAAGGTTTTCAAATCCATTGAAGGAGGTTAAAACGCCTGTCTGGCTTACCGGAGTAAGCTGGCAAATAATGCCTTTTGTGTAGAAGAAGCGACTGTCGGCAGTGGCTCCTTCGTATCCAAGCAGTCCGTAAAAATGCCCCATCTTGACAACCCAGTGATTGATAGCGGCTTCCAAATACAGCTGCGGCATGGCAAAGCCGTATGAAGGTTTGTCGTAATCTCCCGAAACAGGGTTGTACATGTGACCGGTAACCCAGTTTTCGTCTAACCCGCGAGCGGAACGGAGAATTCGAGCGTCTTCGCCGAACATGAAGTCGACGCCGAAGCCCAAATCAAAACCGCAGCCGTTGGTTTGAGCTTTTTTAACGGCTGATATGTACAACGCATTAAACGCCGGAGTGGTGTTGTTCCAGCAATCGATATAGCCGTTGCTGCGATTGCCTCTGAAGTTAGTGTCGTATCCTGCGTTCATATAGCCAGACCAGCAAACTTCTTCGCAGAAGGATTTCTTCAGTTTTCCAAAGAAAGCGTCAGCGCAGCCGCATCGAGCGCAGGGATCGCAAATTCCACAGCCGTCATTGCCGAAGGCGGAGAAAGAACCGCATCGGGAACCAGTTGAACCGCAGCAGGTATTGCAGCCAGTATTGCAGCCTGTATTGCATCCAGAAGCGGTTGAACGATAGCTGGAATCACAGGCTGCGGCGGCAGCCGGGTCGCAAGACGCTGGCGTTACGCAAGTAGGCGTGCAAGCAGGTTTGCAAGTGGTGCAAGCGGGA
>JAZRTH010000021.1:0-17632 GCA_045651945.1 Thermoguttaceae bacterium | reverse complement strand
GCTAGCCTAGGCTAGCTAAAATAAATCGAAACAATAACAAAAGTTTTTTGTGTCAACTTTTTTTCAGGACGACACAGCTCCGCAATGGTTATTCTAATACTATAATTTCCTCCCCTTACTAAAGTTTTTTGGAAAGGAGAGTCTGAGGGGAAGAACCTTTTTTTCAAAAAAGGTTTTCCCCTCTTTTTTTATTGAAAAAATCTCGTTATAATTCCCTTGAAAAAACTTCCCTAAAAAGGGAGCCAGCTTGCTGGCGACCGAAAGTTTTTTCAAGGCGGACGGAACGCCCGCTAAAGAAATGGAAGGCGGTAATGGAGCGAGCGTAGCGAGCGGAATTACGCAGTTCGCCGAAGGCGAACCAAAACGCCGGAATTACGATACCGTTAGTGTTTACCAATCGTTGAAAGGCGGTAACGGAGTTCGCGAAGCGAACGTAGTTACGCTTAGGCGAGCCACGGGTGTTAACCCGTGGGTGTGAGCGTAGCGAACGTTGCATACCGCATGGCGTAAGCCGAAAACCTCCTCTGGATGTAGGTAAGTCCCCTTACCTACAACTTGACGGCGAAGACGTCAAGAAATGCGGAAGCCCCCGAAAATCTTGAGAACGTGGAAAGCCCCTCCGCCCCGCTGGATCGCGGCTGTCTCAGCCGCCAAATTTTTTTAAGCCGCAAAGAACGCAAAGAACACAAAGTAATGAAAGGCGGTAACGGAGCGACCATCGGGAGCGTAGTTACGCTTAGGCGAACCACGAGATTAATCCTCACGCGAAGTTCGCAAAGTCCGCAAAGTTTTAAAAAACAGACGCGTTAGCGTCTGTTAGTACCGCGTAGGCGGTTCAATATTTCTAGCCGTGGGTGAAACCCACGGATTAGAGATTCGACAATAACAAATATCGTTAAACACGCTTTTTCTACTCGCTCCCTTTTATGGGGGCGAGAGAAAAAGATGCTGAAACGATCGCACGCGCAGTCCGCCAAACTTAAAAACACTCACTGATTCTTATCGCCAGCCATTCCTCAGCAATTCTTCTTCACGCTTTAGCATTTCTTTTATTTCATCATCGGACATATTTTTCCCATTAGTATCTTGTAAGATATTTTTATACCAGGGAATATTTTTATACCAGGGAATATAATTGCCATCGTCGTCAATTTCAATATTGCGACAGAGATTGGACGAATAGAAAACAACCTTGCCTTTTAAACTGCCGTATTTCTTAATAAGATAATTGGGTAAACCAACTTCGTATAACGATTCTGTTTTTGACAACAATTGAACGCTTTCCAAAGAGATGTCCGCTTCCGATATCTGTAACGCCTTAAGATGCAGCTTGCCAAGTTTCACGATCATTTCATCGTCAACTAAACTATAAAAACGATCTGTTTCCAAATCATAATATGCTCCACCAATTACTAAAATCTGTAATTGTGAAATTTCAGATAGAATATCGCCAAATTTCTTCTGATATTCTTTAAACTCCGCCAGATTTTCAAAGGAACAACCTAGAGAAACATAAAGCTTTGTAACCGCCATTTTTTTAATTATTTGTAGTTCTTCCAGCGAAGGATCAAACAATGTTAAAGAGTGTATGGATTTATTTGGAACAAGCTTTTCAAGTCCTTGTTTAGATAACCAGCCTATATGAATCAGATGCAATTCTTTTGCTGATGAAAAATTGACTATCCAATCCAGCGATTTATATTTATCTGGAATTTTGGATTTATCGCATTCAGGAAGAGGAGGCGTCTCAAATGAATTGTCATCTTCAAGATCATTTAAATCGTCGCCTTCAGTATCATTTGGATCGCAATCTTCCATACTTTCCATAAGTCTTTGGAGTGAACTGCGATAATGATTATCGTCAAGGTCTCTAACAAGATCGTCTTTGTTCCAGTATTCAACGAAAAAATTTTTCAGATGTGGAAGTTTTTCCAGATCCAAAACAGCGTCCTGATCGATTTCAGAAAAATCAAGATTCAGAGATTGGAGTTTTTTTAATTTATAGAGATTGTCCAGCATGCGGCTGCTGATTTTAATTGCTGCGATATAAACAAAGTCTACATAATTACCTTCATGGCTTGTACCGAAACTAAAGTCGTTACATTCAGAGTTCAATTCTTGAATTGCTTCTTTTTCGATTGACGATAATTCTGTGTTCTCCAAATCCAAATCGGCGCCGGCATATATTGCGCTTTCCAGTAGGACTAACAGCACGAAAAAGGAATAAATGTATGTTTTCATGTTTTTTCTCGAAACGGGTGGCGAATTGTTGCTAAAGGGGGAAGTGATTTACCAGGGAACTCCATCTTGATACCATTCCGATTGTTCAGAGCTATACGAACATAAAGGATAATAATCGAGAGTAACTCTAAGCGTAAAATCGCTGCCGTTAATTTTATATTCCCATTCGTATGGTGGAACGTACGGTTGTGGAATACTGGATAAATATTTGGGTTGTAACAATTCTAAACGGTCTGGAAGAGCGCCGTTGTCGTTTTTATACTGTTCTATAGCAATAATAATTCTGTTCCCTTCATCGATTGATTTATTCACTTTCGCGCGCGTCCATGAATAATAATCAATAAATGGCGCCATCAGAATGTATAGATAATACAAAGCGATTCCTAAAAGTATCGCAAGGATTGTAAATATTGTATTTTTATTCATGATTATTTGATATTCTCCCTGTAATTTGTTTATTTTTAATTATAACGATAATTTATGAGATTGCAAGAGATATACATTCATTCAGATAAAATTTCGTTTTCTTCGGCGGACAGGATGTCCGCGAACCAGCTGTTCAAGCGGGCTTTCCTGCGAAAGAGATTCTCGGAGGCTTCCGCCGCAAGCGCAGGCAAGCCGGGATGCGTAAGCGTCCGGAAAAGAACTCACGCAAAGTTCGCAAAGTTTTAAAAAACAGACGCTTTAGCGTCTGTCAAACAGACAACGCTATAATTTGGAAAACTGACGCTTTTCGCCGGAACGGCCGATAATCTCCGACACTTCATTAAACGAAACGAAAGCCATCGGGTCGACAGCGTAAACGATTTCTTTTAATCGGACAACCTCAAATCTGTTTACAACAAAGTACAGCGCCTGTTTTTTCTGCTGAGCGTAGAATCCTGTAACATCCCAGATTGTAACGCCACGCTCCATGGCAGTTGAAAGGGCTTGAGCAATTTCTTCGCCCCGGTCAGAAATGATAATCGCCGCCTTTCCGCGATCCAACCCTTCGACCATGAAGTCTACCGCCTTCAAGCCGACGTAGTAAGCGAGAATGGATAGCAACGCATTGTCAACCCCGACCAGCGGAATGGATGACGACATAATAATCGCGTTGTAGATCATCGCCAGCGTTCCAACAGACAACCCGGTTTTTTTATTAAGCAAAACCGCCGCTACCTCAACGCCGTCCAGACAGCCGCCATATCGAATCGTCAGACCTGAACCCGCGCCAGACAACAACCCTCCAAATACAGCAGCTATAAGCAGGTTTTGAGTGTGTATCTGAACGCTTCCCAGAACGTACATCCAAAACGAAAAAAGGGAGATGGCAAAAATCGAGTAAATCATAAAATTCAAACCGATTTTTCTCGCTCCAAATAAAAACAGAGGAATATTCAAAACCAGCAGGAAAACGGAAATAGGAATTTCCGGCAATCCGAGATTTTTATAAAACTCGGCGTCTGTGGTAATGTAATTGAACAGAATTGACGTTCCTGAAAAGCCGCCGTCAATCAGCTTGCCAGCAACCAGAAAGAATCCAACCCCTACTGTATTGATTAATGTCGAAACAATCAACATCAGAAAATTCTTCCAGTGCAGTTTCTGAAGTTGACTCAAGGCGGCGGACAAATGCTCGTCAAACGGTTTTGGGGTCATGGCGTAACAATCTTAATAAAAGGTTTGGATTCAAAAACAAATCGTTAATCGTGAAACGCAATTCACGAAATATTCTAACCCGCCCGGCGAGCCGAGGTGTGTAAGAGTCCGAAAAAAACTCACGCGAAGTACGCAAAGTTTTAAAGATTGCTTTGCGTTCTTAGCGTGAGGTTTTTTTGTCGGAATTCGTCCGCGAAACGGAAGTGACGCCGGTAACGTCGCAGATGATCAACATGTCATTGGACAAGGCGGCGTCAAGCCGCCGCACTCCCCGACGCAAGCGTGACACTTGCGTTTGTTACGAATTGCTACTTCTTCAAGTACAGCTGCGCGAGTTTGCCGTCCAGTTTGACTTCGACCGGAGCGACGCCGTCAAGCGGTGCGGAGGTCAGTTCGGTACTGAGCGTTTCCGCCTTGATGTAGTCGGCGAAGCGGAGCAGAGCGGCTGTCAGGTCGGCGGCGTCAGAAACGAGCGAGACCTGAATGCGGTCGGTGTACTCGCAGCCGGATTCTTTTCGCAGGTTCTGAATCGCATGGACGATTTCTCGCGCCAAACCTTCTGCCAGCAAAGCCTCGTCCAGTTCAGTCGACAGGACGACGACGCAATAGTCGCCTTGAGCTGCCGTCCAGCCCTCTTTGGCGGACAGACGAATAATCAGCTCGTCTTCCGCCAAATCGACGGCGGCGCCGTTGAGTTCGACTGGTACTTTGCCGTTGGCTTTCATCTGTTCAAGCAGCTCTTTGGCGTTGGCGGTTTTAAGCCAGTTGCGAAGCGCGCCGATGTTTTTGCCGAGTTTCGGACCGAGCTTTTTCAAGTCCGGCAGAATATTGTATTCGATATACTCTGCCGCGTTGGTTGTATAGGCAACCTGTTTGACGTTGAGTTCGTCCGCAACGAGCGTTTCGTGACTGACAAGCCATTCCACATTGGAATCGTCTGTCAGAACGACTTCCACTTTTTTCAGCGGCTGACGAACCTTGAGCTTCGCGGAACTGCGGGCGGCGCGTCCGAGAGAAACGATTTCCCGCACCAGATTCATGCGGAAGGAAAGCGTTTCGTCAATAAGCGATTCGTCTGCGACGGGGTAATCGCACAGGTGAACCGATTCCGGAGCGGACTCGTCCTGACTGGCGACAAGCGCGCGATAAATCTTTTCGGAAATGAACGGGACGAACGGCGCGATGACCTTGACAAGCGTCGTTAAACACTCGTACAGGGTAGAGTACGCGTCGATCTTGTCGGCGTCCTGTTTGTCGGACGCCCAGAACCGGTCGCGGCTGGAACGGACGTACCAGTTGCTCAACGCGTCTACAAATGCGGAGATGCAGGCGCTGGCGCCGAAACTGTCGTAGGCGTCCATCTTTTCTGTTACAGTTTTAATCGTCTTGTTGAGTTCGGACAGAATCCAGCGATCCAGTTCCGCGCGCTGCGCGACAGGTCGAGGCTGAGCCTTTTTCGGGTCGAAGCCGTCGATGTTGGCGTAGATGGTAAAGAACCCGTAGACGTTCCACAGACGCAGCAGGAATTCCGGCACGGAATCGCGAATC
Source organism: Thermoguttaceae bacterium (assembly GCA_045651945.1). Taxonomy (GTDB): domain Bacteria; phylum Planctomycetota; class Planctomycetia; order Pirellulales; family Thermoguttaceae; genus RUG11551. Next base: position 12,202 of record JAZRTH010000021.1, on the reverse strand, counting down.
GCCTGGGTGGAGTAAATAACGGAGTTCCACGGCGCCTGAGTGGCGTAGAAATACCAGCGCAGGGCGTCCGCGCCGAGCGTATCGAAAATCTGCTGCGGAGACGGGTAGTTCCGCTTGGATTTCGACATCTTCCCGACTTTCTTTTCCGCTTTAACGCCCGCCTCTTTAGCGGCGTCGGCGGTGAGGAAGACTTTCCCGTCTGACGATTCCCACCATTCCGAAAGCATCAAGCCCAAAACGATGCAGTTTTTGAACGGGTGCGGATACGGCAGGTCTTTCGCCAGCGCGTTTTCTCGTTCCGTGCCGGTTTTCCCGAACATCATTGTGCTGATCGCCAGCTGAGAGTAGAACCAGCCGCGGGTTTGGTCGATGGCTTCGGAAATGAAGTCGGCGGGGAAATGCTCTTTGAGGTCTGCGTCTGACCCCGGTTTGTTGGGCCAGCCCCACTGAGCAAACGGCATCGAGCCGGAATCGTACCAGCAGTCGATAACTTCCGGGACGCGTTTCATCCTGGCGCCCGGCGCGAACGGGGAATCGTAGGTGATGTAGTCAATATACGGCTTGTGAACCTGGAGATCGTCACAGAGGTCTTCGCCGGTCTCGGCTTTGTATTTTGCCTTGGCTTTTTCCCATTCTTCCCGACCTGTTACGCCGGGTTTGCTCAGCAGTTCGTCAAAAGAGCCAATCGCTTCCATCTGCCCGGTTTTTTCGCAAACCCAAATTGGTAGCGGGGTTCCCCAGAAGCGTTCGCGGGACAGCGCCCAGTCAACGTTGGTTGCCAGGAAGTTGCCGAAACGGCCGTCTTTGATGTGGTCCGGCATCCAGTTGATTTGGCTGTTGTTTTCCAGCATCTGGTCAACAAAAGATGTCGTTTTGATATACCAGCTCTTACGCGGGTACTGAATCAACGGGTCTTTTTCTTCGCGATAGCAGAACGGGTATTCGTGAAGGTACTGTTCCAGATGGAGCAGGATTCCGCGCTCTTTGAGGTTGCGGGAGATGTCTTTGTCGGCTTCTTTGACCCAGCGTCCCGTCCAGTCAGAGGCGATTTCCGTAAACTTCCCGTCCGGACCGACGGCGCAGATGAGTTCCGGCCCCGTCGTGTTTCCGTTTTCGTCAACCTTGTAACGCTTTTGCTGATCGAGCAGAACGCCGTGGTCGTCTTCGCCGAAGGCGGGCGCCTGATGAACCAGACCAGACCCGGAATCGGTTGTAACAAACTCCGCCGGAACGACTCGCCAGGCGATGTATTCTTTTGTACCGTCGAGCAGTTCGCCCTGCTGGTTACCGAGCGTTTTGTAATAGTAGTCAAACGGCGGGACGTATCGCAGACCGATCAAGTCTGAACCCTTGAACGTCTTGAGAATTCTCGCCTTTTTCTTCAGCTTGCCAGCAACGACGTCTGCCAGAGCGACGGCGACAACAAACTTCCCGGCGTCGTTGGCGGTTGGGTCTGCCGGTGCGACGTTTCCGTTTTTATCGGGAATCGGCTCGAATTCCAGCAAGGCGTAGTCCAGATCCGGCTTGACGGCGGCGAACTGGTTAGACGGCAGCGTCCACGGCGTCGTCGTCCAGACGACAAGGCTCGCCCCGCGAAGGGATTCGTCCGGGAACGCTTGGTCGTCTACCAGCGGGAACTTGATAAACACAGACGGGTCGGCAACTTCGCGATAGCCCTGCCCGACTTCGCCGGAAGACAGAGCGGTTCCGCCCTGCGCCCACCACCAGACGATTTTGTGTCCCTGGTACAGCAAGCCCTGGTCAAAGAGCGTTTTAAGAGAATGCCAGACCGACTCGACAAAGCTCTTGTGATACGTAACGTACGCCTCGTCGAGATTGACCCAGAATCCGATTCGCTTGGTCAGGTCTTCCCATTCGGTAATGTACCGGAAGACGCTTTTCTGGCACAGCTGAACAAACGGCTCGATTCCGTAATCGATAATCTGCTCTTTGGTTTTGATGCCCAGCTCTTTGCAGACTTCGCCCTCGACGGGAAGCCCGTGGGTGTCCCAGCCCGCTTTACGGGTGCAGAGGAACCCTTTCATCGTTTTATAGCGCGGGAAAAGGTCTTTAATGGCGCGGGTGAGGCAGTGCCCCGGGTGCGGATGCCCGTTCGCTGTCGGCGGACCTTCAAAGAAGACGAACGACGGCGCGTTTTTCCGCAGTTCCAACGACTTTTCGTAAATGCGGTTTTCGTCCCACCACTTTACCAACGATTCTTCCTGTTTCGGAAACGATGATTTATCGACCGGCTGAAACATGATTTATTCTCTTGCTGTTTGTATTTGGGTTAATCTATACAAAATACGTTAGAGCATATTATATATTATAAGAGAAAAATTTCAAGGAGAGAGGGGGAAATAAGTTAGGAGTTTTGGAGTGCGACGGCTTGACGTCGCTTTTCCAAGAAAAAGGTAAAGAATTACTAAAAATGTGTATCGTGCCAGTAACGTCAGAACTATTCAATATTCCCTTTTTGGGTATTTAACATAGTTTTCGCGTTACTGGCACGAAAAAAGTTTTTCTAGGTTCGCAACCGGATTGGTAATGAAAGCGACGGCAAGGTGCGTAGCCGCACGGGCGAGTGGATGAGGTTATGTCTCCGAAAAAGCCTGTTTTGGCGCTCCACACGTCCACTCAGGAACCGACCTTGTCGGCGTCGCACTCCATACATCTTTTACTTATCCTACTTCTGGATATTTTCCAGAACGTTGATAACGGTTTCCTGCGGGATGTCGCCCGGCAGGTAAATCAGGACGTTGCAGTCCTTGTCTTTTTTGGAATCAAAAGATCCGGAAACCATCAAGAAGGGTTTCTTGTCTTTGCTTTCCATCCAGGAGAACGTGAAATCGCTGTCGTCGCCATTGATCTTAACAGACACTTTTTCCGAACGTTTAACGGTAACGTCTTTGTCTTTATTTTCAGTAATTCCCTGGGAAATGGCGTCAACAAATTCTTTTTCGTTTCCTTTGAGTGCGTCAGACAACGAATAGAAGAAAATGGCTCCTTTGTTGTCGTCAGCTCTTGGCGCTTTATCATCAACAGCTGTTGGCGTTGTATTGTCAGATGAATCTTCCCCGGCGGGCGTCGCGTCTGCAGTTGTATCTGCAGGAACGTCTGCTGTATCGGCGGAACCAGATACGTCAGAAACATCCCAGCTGTAAATACCAGCAAAACCCAATTCCTTACCAAACAGTTTTGCCGTAAGGAAGGCTCTCGGTTTGATGCTATCCGGCAAACTCAGCTCGCCAAAAGCTTCTTCGGTTTTCTCCTGAGCAACAACGGGATCTTCCACAAGCCCGTTTTTCAAAGAGTTTACCACGTGGTAACTTATGCCAATGAGTCCTGCACAGCACAGGCAGCTCAGGACAAGCGCGATAAAGAACAGCCACAGCAAAACTTTACCGCAGCCACCGCGGGATTTTTGTTTCTCGAACACTTCAGTATCAATGGTTTCTGACATGATGATTATAAAGGGGGGTTAAGGGTTGAAAATGCAAGCTGTTAGCCATTAGCTACTAGCTATTAGCTTGGTTACGAGTAGTAAAAACACAAAGCTAGAAGCTAGCAGCTAAAAGCTAGAGGCTAATTAATATCTTGGCGTTGGCGGGCGGTAGTCCGTCAGCTGGATTGTTTTGAACCAGTCGATCGTCTTTTGAAGTCCTTCTTCCAACGGGATCGTTGGTTCCCATTTGAGCCATTTTTTCGCAAGGGAAATATCCGGACGCCGCTGCATGGGGTCGTCTTGCGGCAGGGGATGATATTCCAGCTTTGCGTTGGAACCGGTCAGCTTGAGTGTCAGTTCCGCCAGCTGTTTGATGGTGAACTCGCCGGGGTTGCCGATGTTGACAGGGCCGACAAATTCGTCGGGACCGTTCATCATGCGAATCATCGCTTCGACTAAATCGTCACGATAGCAGAACGACCGCGTTTGGGAGCCGTCGCCAAAAATCGTGATTTTCTTTTCCCAAAGGGCTTGACGGATGAAGTTTGAAATGACTCGGCCGTCGAAGGGGTGCATACGCGGTCCGTACGTGTTAAAAATGCGGACGATGCGAATATTGACGTTGTTGGAACGGTGATAGTCCATAAACAGGGTTTCCGCCGCGCGTTTGCCTTCGTCGTAACAGGCGCGAATTCCCAGCGTATTGACGCAACCGCGGTACGTTTCCACCTGGGGGTGAACTTCCGGGTCGCCGTAGACTTCCGACGTTGACGCCTGCAGAATTTTAGCGTGACAGCGTTTCGCCATGCCGAGCATGTTGATAGCTCCCATGACCGACGTTTTCATCGTCTTGATGGGGTTGTACTGATAATGTCCCGGCGCCGCTGGACAGGCGAGATTGTAAATCTCGTCTACTTCCAGATAAATCGGCATGGTTACGTCGTGCCGAATCAGCTCGAAATTCTCCAGGGGCAGCAAATGCTCGACGTTGGATTTCTGGGACGTAAAAAAGTTATCCAGGCAAATAACGTCGTGTCCCTGCTGACACAGGCGTTCGCACAGGTGCGAACCCAAAAAACCAGCGCCGCCAGTTACTAAAATTCTTTTTTTCATATCTTGTTAATTCCGTGGGTTGAAACTCACGGCTACAAATATTGAACTGCTACGCAGTTCTATAGGAACGCTTCGCGTCTGTTATTAATTGCTAATGCCAATTATTATTTTCTATTATATTATACCCTAAATGAAAATAATAATAGCCCTCCCTCTTGAAATAATTAAGTATTTTGTGTATTATAGAGGAAAATGTATATTTGGATTAGGGTCTGAAAACGGAATAAATCAGAGAATTCCGTTTTTTACTCTTTAACATTACTCTTATTCCGGAAAGGAAAAATCATGAAAAAATCATTTTATTTGATGATTGCTGCGGCGCTGGCTCTGACATTTGCCAACGTCTCATTCGCCGACGACGCAAAAGACGAAGCGTCTGACGCGCCAAAGGTCGAAGAAACCGTTTTCAACGCCGACGTTCCCGAAGACGGTTCGGTTGAAGATTACTTCGCGTTTATCAAAAAAGTTCAATCGCAAAAGAACCTGATGGGCAAACCTCGTCCAGCCAATCAGAAAGAGTTTAGAGACCGCGCTGTTACCGTTTTGAAAGCGTGCAACGAAGCCGCCGACAAAATCCTTGCGAAAGATTCTCTGACCAAAGGTCAAACTACCGACGCCGTCAAGGCTAAAGTGGAATTCGTCAGACAGCTTGCCAGAATTGACGCCAGCTATAAAAATGAACTGGCTTCCCTGCCTCAGCTCTGCAAAGATAAGGGATTGGACGCGTTGGCTGAAGAACTCGAAGTTTTCAACTTTGTTAATCAATACATGTCCGCCCTTCAGTCTGGCAATAAAGGAAACGCCAAGAAAGCTCTCGATCAGATGATTGCCAAAGGCGAAACAGAAGGGAAGAAGATTACCAAAGAATTAGCGCAAGGTTTGGAATTCGTTCTCCAGTACGCTGAATACGCTCTTGAAAAAGATCAACTTGCCGAAGTCTACGAAAAAGCGCTGAATCTTTTCAAAAATGCTGAAGATGAAAGCATTGTCCGCGCCGGCAAAATGCTCGAAGGAACGCTTCGCCGCGCGCAATTGCCCGGAAATGAAATGCTCGTCGGCGGAACGTTTATCGACGACACCGAATACAAAGCGGAAGATTACGCTGGCAAAACCGTTCTTATCGACTTCTGGGCGACCTGGTGCGGACCGTGCCGCGGAGAGATTCCAAACGTGAAAAAGCTCTACGCCTACTATCACGAAAAGGGCTTCGAGATCATTGGCATCTCCTCTGACCGCGACGTCGAAACGCTCAAAAAGTTCATCGAAAAGGAAGAAATGCCCTGGAAGCAGATGATGAGAGACAAAGCTCTGGTTGCTGACGGTCAAACGATGGGTTCCTACTATGGCGTTACCGGCATCCCGACCATGATTCTCATTGGCCCTGACGGCAAGGTTGTTACCATCAACGCCCGCGGCGAAGCCCTCGAAGATGCGCTGGCTGAAATTTACGGTCCAATGCCGGAAGAAGCCGCTGACGAAGCCGACGACGAAGACGAAGAATAATATCCTTCATCTTTCCCCGCTTCTTTTGCATTGATTTTCCCCGGCTATAGCGATCAATTCTCTGCTTTAGCCGGGGATTTTTCTACATTAATGGCTCGTCTGGAAACAAGGCGTCTATTTGGCTTTTAGCGCCTTGACAATCTGCCCCGTAGCGCTATAATATATCTAATCAGTAAAGAATTAGCGAATTGAAATCGCCCCGGCTTGTTGGCTGCGGCGGCCTTCGCGTTATACATTTAAACCTATTAGGAGATAAACACAATGGCGAAAAAGACAATTGCCGACATTGACGTAGCGGGCAAAACAGTTTTAATGCGCGTCGATTTCAACGTTCCGTTGGACGACAACCTGAACATTACGGACGACCTTCGCATCCGTATGGCTCTTCCGTCGATCAAGTCCGTTCTGGACCGCGGCGGCAAGCTGATCCTCATGAGCCATCTCGGACGTCCAAAGTCCGGACAGGACAACTCCAAATTCTCACTCAAACCGGCTGCTGACCGTTTGGGCGAACTGCTCGGAACTCCCGTCTTCTTTGCAACCGATACTATCGGCGAAGACGCTCAGGCTAAAGCCGCCGCTCTGAAAGCCGGCGAAACCCTCGTTTTGGAAAACCTTCGTTTCAACGACGGCGAAAAGAAGGGCGACGCGGAATTCGCTCAGAAGCTCGCAGCCTTCGCAGACGCCTACTGCAACGACGCGTTCGGCACCTGCCACCGCACTGACGCCTCCATGGTTGGCGTTCCCAACGCCATGCCGGGCAAAGACAAAGTTGTCGGCTTCCTGGTTGAAAAGGAAATCAAGTTCCTCTCCGACGCCATCAGCGCTCCAACCCGTCCGTTCGTTGCCATTCTCGGCGGCGCGAAAGTTTCCGACAAGATCAACGTCATCAACAATCTGCTGGGAATCTGTGACAAGGTTCTCATCGGCGGCGCGATGGCTTACACGTTCGAACTGGCTAAAGGCGGCAAAGTCGGCGGATCTCTGGTTGAAGCTGACAAAGTCGACCTGGCGAAAGAACTCTTAGCCAAAGGCGGCGACAAACTCGTTCTTCCGGTTGACACCAACTGCGGCGACGCTTTTGCTGAAGAATGCAACAAGCTCACCGTTGACGCCGGTCAGATTCCGGACGGCTACGAAGGACTGGACATTGGTCCGAAAACTGCTGAACTGTACGCCAGCCTGATCAAAGGCGCCAAGACGGTTGTCTGGAACGGCCCGATGGGCGTTTCCGAAATGCCGTCCTTCGCCAAGGGAACCATTGCTGTCGCTCAGGCGATTGCCGATACAGACTGCATCTCCATCATCGGCGGCGGCGACTCCGCGGCGGCTGTCAAGAAGCTCGGCTTTGCCGACAAGGTAACGCACGTCTCCACCGGCGGCGGCGCTTCTTTGGAAATGCTTGAAGGAAAGAAATTCGAAGCTGTCGAAATTCTCGACGAGAAATGATTTTGAGGCGCGATTGATTGAAAGGCGGTAATGAAGTGAGCGTAAGCGAACGGAATTACGCATTCGCCGTCAGGCGAACATGATCTTGGGGTCATTTTTGGGGTTCGCCTTCGGCGAACTGCGTAACTCCGCTCCCGCTGGTCGCTTCGTTACCGCCTTCCATTAATTGCCTACTACCTCTTTATCGGCGAAATTTTAACAACCGCTCCCTGGGTCGGCATATCCATCGTTATTGCCGCCCAACGGTCAAACAATCTGGCGTCAAAAGCGGCGGCGTTAAAGTTTCTGATAAACGTTTCTTTATGACGCACTCGCGCTGTTATTGCTTCCAGCACAATGCCGGTACTGGGCATGTCGAACTCGTTTATTCCGCGCCACGTCTTCGGCGGTTCGATGATTACCAGACTTGTCGGCATGTTGTTATTTGATTTCATTAGAAGTATTTTGGGGATATTTAATCCGTTTGATGCAAATTCCCGGTATTTGCTCAGTGTTCATTGCTAAACGTTTATCTTTATTTTACGGCGCTTATAGAGAAATGAAGGGTTTCTCTGATTCAAAAATGACAAATCATGTCCACAAAGAAAAAACGTTTTTTTAGTTAGAATCCGTTTCAACCGCTAATCGCTAACCTGTGAGAACGCCATGAACAAGAATCCACTCCTTTTTTTATTGTTGACGATCATATCCAGCGTCTCTGCTTTGGCGGACAACGCTGCTTACAAACATTTTGACGCCTCTGCCGTAGAAAGCGCTAACCTTCTGGCAGACGTTAAACCCTACGGATTCGGCAAAGGTTACGAAGCGCTTGACAACGGCTCGTATAAGTGCTGCAATCCGGAAGGCGAGGCGTTTGGGCTGCGGTTTCCCATCCAACTCGATCAGACGGTTCTGGAGCCGATTATCGCCACGGCGGAAAGCCGCTGCGAGGGTGTCGAAAGCGCGTCCTCAGGCGACTATTCCATCTACATGGATATTGGTTATGCTGACGGAACGTATCAATGGGGCGTCTCTCAGGCGTTCAACGTTGGTCAGAAGGGCAAAGACTGGTCGACGGCAAGCGTCCGATTCATGCCGGAAAAGCCGATTAAAAGTCTGACTATGTATCTTCTGTTCAGAAATAGCAAGGGAACTGCATGGTTCAGAAATCCGTCGTTTAAGGTCGTCAGCCTCAAAGCGTCCGACGGCAGCTCTGCCGTCTTTCCCTTTGACGAGGAACTGGTTCTGGATCAAAATACGGTTAAAGGCTCTACGCCGTCAAGATACTATTTCAGGGAATACAATATCGACCAGCCGGACAATGCCGTTGGAGACGTTGTTCAGTTGCAGCCGACAGACAGCGATTCTGTTTTATCGGCGTCTGGAATTGAAGTCAAACGAGAAAACGGCAAGACGATTGTCAGCAATAAAAGCGGAAAAGCGCGGTCTGTTACGCTTATCAGAGCGGTGAAGATGACGTCCGGCGCCTTTGTCTGGTACGGAGCGATGGACGAGGAGACGGTTCTTCGCAAAGTCGGGCAAGACGGGACGGTTGAGCAGGCGACCTCTCAAATAGAATTCTCCTATTCCCAGCATATCAACGCCGGAGCCAATCGGCTGGCGCGGTATCCCATCGCGGGCGTTGGACTTCAAGACGGGTCAACGCGATGGATAGGAATTGATCCGGATTATCCCGCCGTGTATCGGTTTTTCTATAACGACCATACAAAAGAGCTGTGCATTGCGTACGACCTCGCGTTTACGCCAGAAAAGAATCAATGGGTTTTGTCCGACGTCGATTGGACGATCACGCCCCAGCAATCCAAAGAGGGCTATCGCAGCGCATGGGCGGCGTATATGCGTCTTTTCCCCAAGGCGTTTTACTGCCATCTGCCGCGCAACGACAACGGGGAGCCGATTCTGGGCAACTGGATGCCGTTCCTGAGAATCAGCTCGGTTGAGGGCTGGGAGGACTTCGCGTTTCGGTTCATGGAAGGGACGGGAAACGAAAAGTGGGACGACGAACACGGGATTCTGACCTATCGTTATACAGAACCGATGACGTGGTGGATGCACATGTCGAAAGACTTGCCGCGAACGATGGACTCGGCTCTTGCGGAAGTCAAACGTCAGGTGGAAAACGGGTCGGAGATGGCAAAGACGTGGGAGAACTGCGTCATGCGCGACCGCGACGGCAACCCCATCGGGCGTCTGGAAGACACGCCGTGGTGCTTCGGCTGCGTTTGGAGCATGTACTCCGTCCCGACAGCGCCGAAGCCCAACCAGTTCTCTCATTACTGGCGAGAAAATCATGTAACAAAGAATTACCCCTCTGACGGTTCCGCTCCAAAGTTCGAAAAGGGCTTTGAAGGGCTGGATGGAGAATATATTGATTCCTCGGAAGGATATGTAACAGCAGAACTGGACTTCGCGCCGGCGCATCTGTCCGCCGCTGACCGACCGCTGACCTTCGACCCGATTACCAAACGCCCGGCGGTGTATCGCGGTCTGGTTTCGTTCGAGTACATTCGAGCGCTTTCCCAAACCGTCAGAGCATCGGGAAAATCCATGATGGCGAACTCCACGCCGCATCAGCTGACGTGGCTTGTCCCGCTGTGCGACGTTCTCGGCACGGAAACCAACTGGAACTGGAATGATCAATGGCGTCCGTCTTCGCCCTCAGACCTGTTGAGAAAACGCGCTCTGTGCGGAGAAAAGCCGTTCTGCTTTCTCCAGAACACGGACTTTACGAAGTTCTCCTACGAACATTCCGAAAAGTTCATGAAGCGTTCGCTGGCGTTTGGCATGTTTCCCGGCTATTTCAGTTCCAACGCCTCGACGGGGCATTACTTCTCCCAGCCGGAGCTGTACAACAGAGATCGTCCGCTGTTTAAGAAGTACATGCCTGTTATTCTCGCTATCGCGCAAGCAGGCTGGCAGCCGGAACGACTCGTTCAGATTGAAAACGTCGACAAAGATTCCTATTCAACCGTTTGCTGTGAACGGTTCTCGTCTGAACGTAACACGTTTATCACGTTCTTTAATCCAGAAAAGACGCCACAAACCGTTCGCGTTATAATTCCCAAAGAATTCAAAACGGCAAAAGCTGTTCTCGGAACGAAATTGACGCCAACCGACGTCCCCGGCGTTTATACGCTGACGCTGGAACCGGAAGACGTCGCGGTGTATCAGTTAGAGAAATAAGAGAACAGCTGTTAGCTTCTAGCTCCTAGCCATTAGCTCGGTTACCGTAGTTCTTGGCGTTAATATTTAAAGTCAGAATCTAAAATAACCAAGCTAACAGCTAGCAGCTAGAGGCTAGAAGCTATAAATTAGTCCAAATCCGGGACTTCGAAGCCTTTGCGGTATTCGCGCTTGAGCAGCGAGTTGGCGAAGTCCATGCCGTCGCCGACAAAGCGTCCGGTTTCCGGATCAATTGTCAATTGCGGGCTGAGCATGGTTTCTCCGAGGGTAACGTTGTAGGCGCCAACGATCTCTTTCATGTTGCCGATAAGCTCTTCCCAGCGTCCGCCGGTCTGACCCTTAATCTGCTCGGCAACTTCGTCCGTATAGGGTTTGCCTGCCAGGAAAGCGATGTTCGCCAGATTGCACCAGGTGGCGAAATAGTAGGCTTTTTCGATTTCCAGATTCAGAAGCGAACGATCGTGAGCGCGAACGGCGTCCATGAAGTTCTTCTGATGCGTTCCGTCGCCGCTTGTGCCCTTGAACGAACGAATAACTTTGCCGTCGTTGTCGACCGCAACCGCAGATCCGCGTTGTCCGCGAAGCTGTCCGCCTTCGCAGTAAATGACGTATCCGGAACTGGCTCCAACGTACTTTCCAGCATTTTTCGCGCCCGGCGCAGAGGGAACGGTTGACAATCCCAGCACGATGGGGACGTTGGCTGTTTCAAAGTAGACAAAATGCAGGTTCGGGGTTTCGCCCGCATCGTTGTAGAACAGTCTGGCGCCGCCGCCCATGATGGATTTTGGATAGACCATCGTGTTGAGCGTATTGTTGACCGCGTCGCCCAAAACGTGAACGCCCCAGTTGCCCATTTCGCCGGTTCCGGTGTTCCACATCCAGTGCCAGTCGTAATGGAAGTTGTTTCGATACAGCGGCAAATCCTGAGCTGGTCCGAGCCACATGTCGTAGTCAATTCCAGCGGGAATCGGCAACGGTGTTTCGCGCTTTCCAATCGGCTGACGAATGGAATAATGGTTGACTGCAACGGACTTCATCTCGCCCAGAGCCTTGTCTTTATGAACAAAGTCCTTAATCTGAGGCTGAATGGCGTCGCTGAACTGCTGAGCGCCCATCTGGCAGATTTTGTCGTATTTGCGAGCGGCATTAACAACCTGACGTCCTTCCCACGGCGTATGAGCCAAGGGCTTTTCGACGTAAACGTCTTTACCCGCCTGCATTGCCAGAATCGCAGCAAGGCAGTGCCAGTGGTCAGGCGTCGTTACAACAACAGCGTTGAGATTGTCGTCTTCCAGCAGCTTGCGGAAATCAGTAACAAATGCGGCGTTGGGATGCTTGCGCCCGGTGTTTTTGGCGCGTCCCAAATCCGGGTCGGCAAAACCGATAAAGTCGATGTTCTGGCACGTTCTTTCAAAACCGTTCATGTCCTGACCGCCGCGAACGCCGCAGCCGATAACCGCCATGTTGACGCGGTCGTTGACATTTTGGGCTGAAATTCTGCCGGGCATA
>JAZRTH010000020.1:0-1282 GCA_045651945.1 Thermoguttaceae bacterium | reverse complement strand
AGGTTCGACAGAATCAGAGCGCGGAACAGGTCTTCCTTCGACGAGTTCAGTTCCTTGGCGTAGACGATTACCGGCACGGAGACCGTCAAGCCCTGGTTTCCGCTGCCGGAATTGATTACCACCGGGAGATTGCACCCGCCCATGCGGGCGTCCGACCCGGCGGCGGTATACGCCCGGGCGCGAACCTTGACGTCAGCGTCGCCGTACGCGCTGAGAATCGTCTTGCCGACGTTTGCCCCGTATCGGTTGCGAAGCCCTTCCTCGGCTATTGCCATGTTACAGTCAATTTGAGCTTGAATTATCGACTCCACTTCCGCCAGGTCAACGGACTGGGCGAAATCCAGAATCGCCTTGACGGACAGCTGATCGTAGGCGTCGTCCGTCAGGGGCGTCGGCTGCGATCCGCAATGAGAGTAAGGCAGTAGGCAAGAGGCAGTAGGCAGTAGTTTTTCATCTCGCAACTCAAAAGGCTCCTTGCCATCGGACGCTGACCATAGTACATCAACGCCGTCTTTTTTCAACTCGACGATGTTCGTGTGCGAGTCCTGCAAATGGATCATGGCGGAATGGTCGTCTTTGTACACCGTCAGTTTAAGATCAAACGGGTGCGTCGAGTCCAGATATTCAACCGCTATCACGCCGCGGGCAAGATATTCCGCCGTCTGAACTTTCTGCGTCGGTTCAACGGACGCGATAACTTCCAGCTCCCGGGACGCGTCGCCGCCGATAAGACCAATCGCGACCGCCGCCTCCATGCCCCGCTGACCGTCTGTATTGGGCACGTAAACGCTCTTGACGTTTTTAATCAAATTCCCGCTGGCTTGAACCAGAACGCGGTCAGGAAGAGCTTGCAGCGTCTGACGAACTACCGCCGCGGCGTACGCAATCGCTATCGGCTCCGTACAGCCCGTTGCCGGAACGAGTTCCGTACGAAGAATTTCAAGGTACAGTGAATATAAGGGGTCGTTGGGTGACATGGGATTAGTGAGGAATTGCGAGTTACAAGTGGATGAAAGGCGGTAATGGAGTTCGCCAACGGCGAACGGAATTACGCATTCGCCGTAAGGCGAACAAACGTTGCAAGCCGCGAGGCTAATTTCTATTATGCGAAATTAGTTATCATTTGTCAACTCCCCCTCGGGGGGCAGTTTGTCGATTTCTCCCAGCTCTGCCAATTTTCGGTTCAGTTCGAGCAGGTATTCGTAAACCCGGTTCTCGCAGTCGGGATAGAGTTTTCGAATCTGGTCCGACAGCGGCGGGGGCGTTTCGAGATTCTCGTAGT
>JAZRTH010000019.1:0-2529 GCA_045651945.1 Thermoguttaceae bacterium | reverse complement strand
ATTGCCGGTCGACGCATAGGTGGTCGTGTATTGCAAAAACTGTTCTGACGAAACCGTCATGGTTGACCAGTCAAACGAGGCGATTGTCGGTTCTGTTACAACGTCGTAATTCTTGCCAAGCGTTCCGATCGGATCGAGAATGGCGTCAATCAATCCTTGAGCGTTAATCTGTCCGAAGCCGTAGGTGTGAGAGAAGGAAATGCCAGCGTTGTTTGTAACCCATTTTACTTCCTCTGCTGTAGCGTTGACGTCGATTTTCGTTGACGTTCTGGCGAGAAGCTGTTTGATATACCGGACGTCGCAGGTCTGATCCGGATAGGCTTGTTTATAGGCGTCCAGAGCCAAAGCCAAAACGCCGGACGCGACCGGGCAGGAGGCGGACGTCCCGTTAAACGACGAGTTCATGTTCCCGGTAACGGATCCCTGATAACTGGATTGAGAAACCAGCGTGCAGCCGTAGGTGAACACGTTGCCGGTCTTGACGTCTTCCCGGTCAGAGGTTCGGATTCCAACGCCCGGCGCGGTTATGAACACGCAGGCGCCGTAGTTGCTAAACGGCGCGTATCCGGTATAATCTGTTGTATAGTTTTTGCCGGTGGCGGCGACGGTGATTGTGTACGGGTGAGCGTTTGTTACTCTTTTTGAGCAGTCTTTGTTGTTGGAGTAATTGGTTTTATTGCGTTCGTTGCCGGCGGAGTAAAGCAAAATCGTGTTGTTTGCCATGGCGTCGTTAATGGCGGCGATTGTCAGGGCAGCGTCCTGACCGATATATCCCATCGAAGTCCCGTAGGAGTTGTTTTTGATGTCAATATTTTCGTTGTCATAAACAAGAGCTTGAGCGAACGTATAGTTTCCAACGCTATAGCCGCCGTATGAGGCGGGAAACGCCTGACAGGGGAAGTCGACGCGAATGGGAACGATTGTCGCGTCGTAGGCGGGACCGTAGGTGTTAGTTGAAGCGTTGTAGGCGGCAATGCACCCGGTTACGCTTGTGCCGTGAGAATCGTATTCGCTGGTGGTGTTTGAACTGGAGTTGTTATATTTAACCGTGGCTCTGTCCCAAACGGCAGATGTGTCGTTTGGGTCTTGCGTCGGCAGATTCGACATAAAATTCTGCCTGAAAAAAGCGTTGTTGTATATAGAGCCGGTATTGTATGCTGAATCCGTATCGATATTAGAGCTGAAGAACGGGTGCCCCATGTCAATGCTATCGTCGATAACGCCTACGACAACGTTTTGACCTGTATATCCCAAATTCCATGCGTACGGGGCGTTGACCGCGTTGAGATAGGATGCATACTGAGTTGGAACGGCTTTGTCTTGTGCAAATAAACTGACGCTCAGTAACGTGACGATTGTAACGATTCCGCAAAATCGGTAAAATAGTTTAGTTGATAACATGGTATTGCTGCAAGTTCCGTCTGCAAGTTTTGTGATAGGGAAAACGCATCCGTCGAGACGAGAAGTAAATTGTATACTTCTCCTTTTCAACGCAAAGCCCCTATAGCGTTATTCAATATGTATTATACACCTTTTTTTGAAATTATCCAGACTCTCTATACAAAAAAATAAAAAAAATAAGAAGATGCAAGAAAAATTGCTAATTGCTAATTGACAATTGCTAATTGTTCGTTCCTCCCTTGACAAGATGAAAAAATGTGGCAAGATTATATATTAACAGCGGTAAGTATTAAGCGCTATGTGCGTTATAGTTAGAAATTAGGAGTGAGGAGTGAGGAGTTGAACGCAAGCGTCTCAAAGAATCATTCCGCTTACCGCTAAACGCGAATCAATAACAATTATTGAGAAATGAACCAATCCGAAGAACTGAAAACCGCCGCGTTGGCGTACCATTCCCAGCCTGTTCCGGGAAAGACGTCTGTAAAAATTACCAAGCCGTGCGAGACTGCGGCGGAACTGTCGCTGGCGTACACGCCGGGCGTTGCTGCGCCGTGTCTGGAAATCAAGGATAACGTACAAAACGTCTGGAATTACACCGGCCGCGGGAACTCCGTCGCCGTCGTTTCTGACGGTACAGCTGTTCTCGGTTTGGGCAACATCGGGCCGGAAGCCGGCTTGCCGGTTATGGAAGGCAAAGCCGTTCTGTTCAAACGGTTTGCGGATATCGACGCTGTCGCGCTGTGCATCGGGAAAGTTCATCAGGAAAACGGTCGCACGGACGCGCAGAAGGTTATCGAGACTGTCGAACGGCTTGAACCGACTTTTGGCGGAATCAACCTGGAAGACATCGGCGCGCCCGCCTGTTTCGAGATTGAACAGACGCTCAAGACCCGGATGGGAATCCCGGTCTTCCACGACGATCAGCACGGAACGGCGATTATTTCTCTGGCGGCGATTATCAACGCCTTGAAAATGGTCGGCAAGAAAATTGAGGATTGCCGATCCGTCGTCAACGGAGCGGGGGCAGCCGGCATTTCCTGCAGCGAACTGTACAACACCGCCGGGGCGAGACGCGAGAATCTCCACATGTTCGACAGCAAAGGCGACATTTCCACTTATCGCACGGAC
>JAZRTH010000018.1:0-3557 GCA_045651945.1 Thermoguttaceae bacterium | reverse complement strand
TCTTTCCCTAAAATACAGCGCAAAAGCGTTGTCTTGCCTGCGCCATTGGGTCCGAGAATGCCCCAGCGTTCGCCCCGCTGAATGGTAAATGTAACATTTTTGAACAGCGGTCTGTCGTAGCTCTTTTTCAGGTTGACGACCTTGAGCGGGACGTCGCCGGAACGGGACGGTTTGGAGAACCCCATCGGCGGGACTTCGATTTTTCGCGGCGGCGGGACGGGTACGATGCGTTCGAGCTTTTTCCGTCGGTCTTCCGCCTGACCGGCTTTCATGCCGTAATGGTTTCGGCGAATAAACTCTTTCGCCTTTTCGATTTCTTCCTGCTGCTTTTCGTACGTCTTGGTTTCGACCGCCAGCCGTTCCGCCTTTTGCGTCCAGTAGGCGGAGAAGTTTCCGGTATAGGAATCGACCGTGCCGCGAAACAGTTCGAGGGTTCTGGTTGTGGTTTTATCGAGAAAATAACGGTCGTGACTGACGACCAGATCAGCCGCCGTCCCGTTGTCGATGAAGTCTTCCAGCCATTCCGTCGCCTCAATGTCGAGGTGGTTTGACGGTTCGTCGAGAAGCATCAAATCCGGTTCCGCCAGCAGAAGTTTCGCCAGCATGAGCCGGTTCTGCTCGCCGCCGGAAAGCTGCTCGACCATCGTATTGAACTGACTTCGAGCGAAGCCAAGTCCTTCCAGAACGCGCTCGACTTTGTAGTCTATATTGTACGCGTCGTGCGTGTGCAGAACCGTTTGCAGATGGTCGTACCGCAGAGCCAGGCGTTCCAGCTCTTTGGAGTCTTGCTCGACAGCCATGGCGGCGGCGACTTCTTCCGCCTGTTTGTGCATCGACAGAATCTCGTCGAAAGCGTGACGCGCTTCTTCAATCAGCGTCCGCCCGGCGGAATAGTCTGGCGTCTGTTCCAGATACCCCATTCTGACGGACGGGTGAATTTCGATCTTGCCCCCGTCCGCGTCCTCTTTCCCGGCGATAATCTTCATGAGCGTCGTTTTGCCGGTTCCGTTAGGACCGACAAGCCCAACGCGCTCACCCGGACGGATCTCAAAATTGACGTCCATTAAAACCGGGTCTGCGCTGAAATGTTTTCTGACCGACTGAAGGGATAAATATATCATTGGTTGTTATTGATTAGGGGGGTGTTTTTTAGTGGTTAGTGGTGAGTGGTTAGTGGTAAGTGTTAGGTGTTAGTTGTTAGTGGTTAGTTGTTAGTGGTTAGTGGTTAGTGAGAGAGACGCTTGCGCCCTAACCACTTACCACTCAAAACTTACCACTGTTTTACGCTTGCGCCCTAACCCCTTACCACTTAATCCTTACCACTTTCCCCTGCCCTCCAGCCAACTCCGATAGGAGTCGCTGATGTGCGTAATGGGTCGGGCGATAATCTCCGGGACTTCGTAGGGATGCTCGCGCTGAATGACGTCTGCGATTGCCTGAAAGTCCGTCTGTTTCGCCTTGAGGACAAGGTAATACTCCTGAGCGGTTTCGATCGCCCCTTTCCAGCGATAAACGCTTGTTATCGGCGCGGAAATCTGAGCGCAGGCTGCCAGCCCCGCTTCGACCAGCGTTCTGCCAATGCGCTGAGCGACGGACTCGTCAGGACAGGTGGTGATGACTTCGATGTGTTCCATGGTTATTTGAAAGCTTCTAGCTACTAGCCTCTAGCTTCTAGCTTTTGATGTTAGTTTCTGGCTTTAAAATCTCCGCTTTGAAATCCGGATGCCCAAGCTAATAGCTAGGAGCTAACAGCTAAAAGCTCTTTACAGCTTCGCCTCCAGCTCCTCCCAACGCTCGTACAGCGCGTCGACTTTGTTTTGGAGGTCTTCCCGCTGGCGGGTTACGGCGGCGATTTCCTCGGAGGAACTTTGGTAAAAGCCGGGCTGGGACATCTGGTCGTCGAGCTGGGCGATTTGCGATTCCAGCTTTTCGACTTCCTCGGGAATCTTTTCCAGTTCCAGCTTTTCTTTGTACGTCAGTTTCGGTTTGCTGTCGGCGGGTTTGGGTTTCTGAACCGGCTTGGATTTTTTCGGTTCCTCTTTGACAGCGGTTTCCCACGGCGGGGCGACGCGCTGAGAGACGTAGTCGTCGTAGCCGCCGGCGTACTGATGGACGAATCCGTTCCCCTCGACGGCGAGAATTCCCGTTACAACGTTGTTGAGAAATTCCCGGTCGTGGCTGACGACAATAAGCGTCCCGGCGAAGTCGCCCAGCTTTTCTTCCAGCAGTTCGAGCGTTTCAGCGTCGAGGTCGTTGGTCGGTTCGTCCATGACCAGCACGTTGCACGGCTTGAGGAACAGCCGCGCCAGCAAAAGCCGGTTTCGCTCTCCGCCGGAAAGGAACTTGACTTTGTCTTTCGCCCGGGCGTTGGTAAAGAGGAAATCTTCCAAATAGCCCAGGACGTGCTTTTTCTGCCCGTTGACGTAGACGTGCTCCGCGCCGTCTGTTACATTGTCGATAACCGTCTTTTCAAAGTCGAGCTTTTCCTGAAGCTGGTCGAAGTAGGCGATTTGCAGCTCCGTTCCCATGCGAATTGAGCCGGAGTCCGGCTGAAGCTCTCCCAGCAGGAGTCGAATGAGCGTCGTTTTGCCCGTCCCGTTGGGTCCGACAACCCCCAGCCGATCGCCGCGCATGACTCGACACGTCAAATGGTCAGCGATGGTCGTTGTCGTTCCATCTTCGTTGCGGAACGAAAACGAGAGGTCTGTCGCCTGTAATACAAGTCGCCCGGAAACGGACGCTTCCTGAATGTTGAGCTTCGCGACCGATTCCAGCTTGCGGATTTTCTGCGCTTCGACCCGCATCGCCTTCAAGGCGCGAACGCGACCCTCGTTTCTCGTGCGACGCGCCATGATGCCCTGACGAATCCAGACTTCCTCCTGCGCCAGCTTCTTCTCGAACAGCGCGACCTGCTTCGCCTGCGTTTCGAGGTACTCTTTCCGCTTGACGAGGTAGTCGTCGTAAGAACACGGATACTTTAACAGCGCCCCGCGATCCAGCTCGATTATTCCCGTCGCCAGCCGACGGAGAAACGCTCTGTCGTGCGTTACAAAGATAATCGCGCCGGGGAACGATGCCAGACGTTCTTCCAATAGTTCAATGGCGCTAATCTCGAGGTGGTTGGTCGGCTCGTCGAGAAGAAGGACGTCCGGCTGAGCCGCCAGCGCCTTTGCCAGCAGAGTCCAGCGTTTGCGTCCGGCGGAAATAACAGACGCGTCGTCAGAGCTGTTAGCTCGGGCGGAATCGGATTCCGTCAGCCGCATTTGCGTCAGGATTGTATCGACGCGCTGAGACAGGTTCCAGGCGTTCTTCCTGTCCAGTTCCTGCTGAAGCCGGTCGAGTTCCTTTGCCGCCCGCTCGTCGCCCGCCGCCAGAGCCTGCGACGCTTTATGGTACTGGGACAGCAGTTTGCCGTCTTCGCCCAGCCCCTCCGTTACGATGTCGTAGACAGAGCCGGAAAAATCCCGGGGAACTTCCTGCGACAGCGACGCGATTTTCAGCCCCTGCGACTTGACGATCTCCCCGGAGTCAGGCGTCAGCTCGCCGGCAATGAGGTT
>JAZRTH010000017.1:0-16681 GCA_045651945.1 Thermoguttaceae bacterium | reverse complement strand
ACGGCATTTCGTCGAATTTTCTTCCAGACACGGCTTGTTTTCGTAAAGCCGATAATTTTTCCGGTACTCCGTGTCGGTAACGTTGGGCATCATCACGTTCGCCCCGGCGAGGAGTCCCTGTTCCCGTCCCCGGTCGTCGAGAGCCTGTAGCGCCGTAGTCGCGGCAATGTTCACGTCGTGCAGATAAAGGCGCGTTACAGCAATCATCTTTAGCCCGAGTTTCAGCTGGTTTGCCGCATATTCCGGCGTGATCTCAATGTCCTTCCCGAGCGGTGTGTCTTTATGGGGAAGGTACGGTCCCATGCCGATCATGTCCAGGTCCATGTCGTGATAAAATTCGATGTCGCTGGCGAGGTCTTCCAAAGTCTGCCCCGGCAGACCGCACATGACGCCGCTGCCCGTCTGATACCCAAGGCGTTTCAATACCCGCAGACACTCGACCCGGCGAGAATGACAATGGTCGGCTGGATGCAGTTTCGCGTACAGTTCCGGCGCTGAGCTTTCGATCCGCAGCAGATAACGATGCGCCCCTGCCTCGCGCCAGAAACGATAGACATCCTCGGTCTGTTCGCCCAGACACAGTGTAACGCCGAAATCATCGCCGCCGAACTCGTGAATGCGTTTCAGGATTCGTCCGATGTATTCGGTATTCTCCTCCGATTCGATTTCGCCGGATTGCAGAACCACCGAGCCGTAGCCTTGCTCGAAGCTCCAGCGAGCCATGCGAATCGCATCGTCCTCACTCAAACGGTAGCGCCGAACATTCGGATTGCCGCGTCGAATGCCGCAGTAATAACAGTTTTTGGCGCAGTGATTGCCAAGCTCAATCAGTCCCCGCAGGGAAACGACCTTGCCGACATGCCGACATTTTAATTCATACGCGGCAGAAAACAGCTCCGTCGTATCTTCCAGAGCCAGCAGAGAAACAATCTCGTCATGAGCGAGATTATACGGCTGAATCAGGGCTTTTGCGATCAAATTATTCATATCTTACCTCGTTTCGGAAATGATTCCGCCGCCCAGAACTTCGTTCTCCCGATAGAGTACGGCGGACTGCCCCCGCGCGGCGGCGAAAACGCCTTCCGGAAATTGCAAAACATTGTTTTCGAACACGGCGGGAAGGGGTTTTGAGGCGGAACGAACCTTGACCAGCGCCTCGCCCGACGGGGCGTCGCCGGTAATCCACGAACAGTCGGTCAGTTTCAATTCGTGCGCGATTGTGTCTTCCATGCTTCCAACAACAACCTCGTTCCGGCAGGGAACAAGGTCGAGAACATACAAAGGATTTTGATTCACGGCAACGCCCAGACCTTTGCGCTGACCGATGGTGTAATTCCAAAAGCCCTCATGGGTTCCGAGCTTCTTCCCGGAAGCGTCGACGATGGCGCCTTGACGCGGCGGCGCGTTGAGAAGCTCCGTATGGTCGCCGCTGTAGAAATCCTGACTGTCTGGCTTGTCCTTGACTTCCAGACCGAATTTCGCCGCCAGTTCCCGGACTTCGGTCTTGTTCAGACCTCCCAAGGGAAAAAGCAGATTCGCCAGCTGAGACTGTTTCAGTCTATAGAGAAAATAGGACTGGTCTTTTTTCTCGTCCACCCCGCGGAACAGATGAAAGACGCCGTTCTCTTCCCGGATCCGGGCGTAATGCCCCGTAGCGAACTTGTCGAAATCCACGCCGGATCTCCTCGCCAGATTCGGCAGGACGCCAAACTTCATAAAGGCATTGCAGCGCACGCACGGATTCGGCGTCTTTCCAGCAAGATATTCCGCTCGAAAATAGTCCAGCACGATCTTTTCATATTCGTCGGCGCAGTCGAAAACATAATACGGGATGTCGAGTTCCCGGCACAGCTTTTCCGCCCGCGCGATGTCCTCCGCCTCGCCGGGACCGAAACAGGCGTCCTTGGCTCCGCCGCGGTAACGACCCTCGCGCCAAAGCTTCATGGTGATGCCGACAACCTCATGTCCCTGCGATTTCAACAGCGCAGCGGCAACCGAGGAATCCACCCCGCCGGAAAGTCCGACAGCGATCTTCATGGCAATCATAGCTCTCAATTCTCCGTGTTTCTTAGTACATTACCAAAATATACTTGTTCTACTTGAAATTTCCCGAAAAATGAGCTATTAGCTCCTAGCTGCTAGCCGCTAGCCTGGTTATCCCTATTTCTTGCGATAACGCACGAATCAGGTTTATCAAGCTAATAGCTAGAAGCTAACAGCTAGAGGCTTAACATCGAAAAAGCTCAAGTCGTTTCAGTATAGTTATGCATCTAATATACCACACATTCAGTTCAAAAACAAGCAGTGAATGCAAAATACTTCTACTTTTTGTAGTAAAGCTTTTTATCTTTTCATGCTTGATTTTACGTTTTCCAGAGATAAACCTTTCTGGCTCAACAGGAAACTGCGTATCCGACAGCTTTTGAGCAGACCAGTCCGTACACTGATTTTACAGATTAAACGGATTTTCGCCGATTGGTTAATTGATAAATCAATAATCGTTTGTTAATCATTCGATTTTTAACACGAAAAACACAAAATAAGCGAAAAACACGAAAAATTTAAGATTATAAAATAATCCTTTCGTTTGTTTCGTTCTTTTCGTGTATTTCGTGTTTAAAAAACTTTTGGACAGGCAAAACATCTGTTTTTTAGTTCACAGGTACCAACTTGTCGGATGAACCACAATTATTTTCATTAGAGCTACGGCGCCGCTGGCGGCGAGGAAGACTATATCTTCGCGCGGGGGCAATAAGGGATTACGGCAATATGCCATATGACGCTTACTCCTGTTCGGCAAGACGAACAGACAATAACTTTTGACGTCTCCAGCGGGGCGGGCTTCGTTACAGCTTATGATATTTGGAAGTATGGTTTACATAAAAACATCGACTTGTCGATTAAGCTAAATCCGGCGGATTTCTCTCAATCGGATCGTAACCGTATCGTCAATATTGTCAAGAATATTCCGTACTGGGAACGCTGCCGCCAGCGCAAGGGCGGGTCTCAGGTTTGGGGCTGGAAGCTGCGTCCTCTTCAAGTAATAGTTCCCAGAGACAAACTCACGGTCTATGAACTGCGCCAATTGGAGAAGAATCAACCAATTCACAACTTGCAGTACGACTATGATTTTGTTGTAGTTAAAAACTGATCTGTAACGTCCCGATTTATCCGCCCGTTGTCTGTTACGGGCGGAAATCAGATCTCTGTAATTACGGGACTTCTCATTATTCTGAATAAATGGTTTTCTAAAAGGAGAAACTAAAGACATGACAGATATTCCTAAACTTCTGACAATGAAGGAAATTGCTGAAACTTTCCGCGTTGATAAAAGCGCCATTTCCCGCTGGATTACTGACGAAGTTATTCCTCGAGAGTACGTTGTCAGACCCTCTGGAAACAAACAAGGCTGCAAGGTCTTGATAAACGAAAACGCCGTCGGATACCTCATGCAGCCGCCTCCGGAAGAACATACGAACCTGAGGCGTTACGCTTCCAGCAAAGAAGATGACGAAACTTATCAACGACTTCTGAATTACTTCTGATTACAAGCCCGGTTTCCGCCGGGCTTAATTTTTAGACTCTTTAACCCAATCTGTTTGTTAGTTCTGGTTCAGACAATTTCCCAAGTGTATGAAGTAACGCTTATCGGCGCGTATCCGGTCATCTGTACTGAAAAAAGTTCAATTAGTCAGGGAAATGTTATAAGGGGGCGCTACATTAAAAGATTAAAGCTATTATAATACGTGTATCAATATAATGGGTAAATTCTGAATAAGAAACGGCGTTTTACAATGTAATAGTGAACAATGAATACTGCTATTAATCATTACCAATCGTTTCCTGACGCTCAATGCTTACTAGAAGCCTTGCGAGGCATGGACTATACCCCCGCCTCCGCGATTGCTGATTTAATAGATAACAGTATTTCTGCAAATGCGACTGAAGTTCACCTTCTTTTTCTGCCGCAAAACGACAATAATCCCAAGCCGATTGTCTTGATCGCCGATAATGGCGCCGGAATGACCTCTGATGAATTGTTAAAAGCAATGCGGCTTGGAGGCATAAACCCGCGTAATACCAGAGATATTACAGACTTGGGTCGCTTTGGACTTGGATTAAAAACGGCATCCTTTAGTCAATGCAGACGTTTAACGGTTTTCTCCAGAAAAAATAAAAAGAACTCCTGTTTTTGTTGGGATTTGGATTATATTGTCAATAACAAAGAAAATGGAGGGTGGAATATTCTTGACGGTCAAATTCCTTCCCATTCTGAAATCAAAAAGCTGATTTCCAGAATTAAACATGGAACTGTTGTAATTTGGGAAGAACTGGATCGTTTTTTGCCGGATGGTATATCAGAAGAGAATTTTATTGAAGCAATTAAAGCGGTTGAATTGTATTTAAGATTGTATTTCCACCGCTTTTTACAGCCGCCTGCTCAACGCCTAAAGATATTTATAAATGGTCATGCAGTTAAAGCATTGGATCCTTTTATGGAAACCAATTCTCGAACGTCAAAATCGCCAGAACAAAAATTGGGCGCCGATGAGGACGCTGTTTCGTTCTGCGGTTACATTTTACCTCATAAAGACAAGCTTGCACCGGATCAATTCCTGGAAGGCGGATGTATTAACGGCTGGGTTTCCCATGAGGGTTTTTATATTTATCGTAATGAACGCCTTCTCCTTCCTGGCAGCTGGTTAGGGTTGGGGCGTCATTCTCACGACAAAAAACGCTGGATTCAGGACGAACTTCATCAGCTTGTTCGAATTCGTCTTGATATTACAAATCGTTGTGATGAGAACTGGAAGATTGATATCCGCAAATCTTCCGCCTCGCCGCCGCTTTCAATTCGAAAGGAATTAACAAGACTTGCGGAATATCTCCGAGAACGAGGGCGGAAAGTATATGTTTTCCGGGGAGGGTATAAATCAAGACAGGAGAAGGAAGACTATACGTATATTTGGACTCCAATGGAGAGTGTATAAGGAACAATAATATTAACCAGTTGCATGTATCATGAAACGAGCGTGGTATTCAAATACAATTTCTGAGTTTACCAAGGAAGGCTTTGAATCTATAATTGGAAAGATTTGTATGGAAAATGACTTTCCATTGGAGATTGAACAGCGCAACGTCTGGAAATATGAAATCGACTTATTACAGAATGTTTTTCGTCAAAATGCTAATACAACAGGAGACATCTATTTTGAATTTATGATTCCTCGAATGGGGTTGCGGGCAGACGTCGTTTTAGTAATACAAGGCGCTATTTTCATAATCGAATTTAAGGTAGGAGAAACAGCATATAAAAAAGCGTATTATGATCAAGTTTATGACTACGCATTAGATCTCAACAATTTTCATGAATCAAGTCACAACAAATTAATTATTCCGATATTGGTTTGTACAAATGCATCAAAATCTAATTTGGTTATTCATGATTCAAATCATAATGATCAAGTTATTCAGCCTGTATTATGTAATTCACAAACGCTATCCAAGGCGATTAACAACGGTATTATATATTCGCAAGCCAGACTTGCTCCCGCGATTGACAGGCGTCAATGGATCGATGGACGCTACAGTCCTACGCCTACAATAATTGAGGCTGCATTGGCGCTTTATCACGGTCATTCTGTCGAAGAGATTACCAGAAATGACGCAGGCGCATACAATCTTACTCTGACAGGAAATGCTGTTGATTTAATAATCAAGAGTTCGCAACAATATGGTAAAAAGTCGATTTGTTTTATAACTGGCGTTCCAGGAGCGGGTAAAACTCTGGCTGGTTTAAATATCGCAACAAAATATGCTCAAGATACTAACATTCAAAGCGTTTTTTTATCTGGCAACGGACCGCTTGTAAAAGTGTTAATAGAGGCTTTAGTTCGCGATAAATTGATCAGGGCTAAGAGAAATGGGGAAAAATGTTTAAAGAAAACTGCTCATAGCGAAGTTAAACTCTTTGTACAAAATGTTCACCATTTTAGAGACGAATGCCTTGTGGATAAAAATCGCCCTCCGATAGAACATGTTGCTGTTTTTGACGAAGCGCAGCGAGCATGGAACATTGAACAAACCAGCAGATTCATGCGAGAAAAGAAAAAGCAATCAGACTTTAATATGTCTGAAGCGGATTATTTAATTTCTTGCTTAAATCGTCATTCCGATTGGGCAACAATTGTCTGCTTGGTTGGGGGAGGACAAGAGATCAATACCGGCGAAGCTGGCATCAAAGCGTGGCTAGACGCAATTAATGAATCGTACCCGGATTGGCAAGTTTACATTTCTGATAATTTCTTTGAAGCTGATGAGCAGAGTGAAAGCGTTGTTCATCAGCTAGAAAAGAAAAATCAGATTTTTCATGTGCCTGAACTCCATTTGGCAACAAGCGTTCGCTCGTTCCGTTCTGAGAACGTGTCATTATTTGTTAAACAGCTTTTGGATCTTGACGATAAACAAGCTCGTGAAACCTATCAAAATCTGAATAATTATCCAATTGTATTAACAAGAGATTTGAATAACGCTAAGCGCTGGCTTATTGAAAATGCAAGAGGTTCAGAACGATATGGGATCGTGGTTTCGTCGAGAGCAGAACGTTTAAAACCCTATGCTATTGACGTTAAATCGCCTATGGATCCCGTTCATTGGTTTTTGGAATCTAAAAATGACGTTAGATCCTCATATTATCTTGAGGACGTCGCAACAGAATATAAAGTCCAGGGATTAGAACTGGATTGGGTTTGCGTTGGATGGGATGCCGATTTCCGTTATAAACCAGATAGTTGGGAATGTAAGGCGTTTCGATCAACTAAATGGATTAACGTTCATAAAAAAGATAGACAACAATATATCAAAAACGCCTATCGCGTTTTATTAACGCGCGCTCGACAAGGAATGATTATTGTTGTTCCTTATGGAGATGCAAACGACGCAACTCGTAAACCCGAGTATTACAAGTCCACATATAATTACTTGAAAAGAATTGGAATTAAAGAAATCTAAAATTATACGGTTGCTTGTAAGTAAGAACAGTACTTTCGTATAAATATGGCGATTTCCCTGAAGAATTACTGCCCAATCATGCAAATGTCAATTCAAATAAATTTGTTGACCGTTTTCATGTTCAGTTAGAAAATCAGCCATCGTCAACCATTATGTCGCACATTTCAAAAGACGGTCATTATTTTATACATTATGATCCGGTTCAATGTCGGAGTTTAACTGTTCGAGAAGCGGCTCGATTACAGACGTTCCCTGACAATTACTTCTTTTGTGGCGACAGGACTTCGCAATTTCATCAGGTTGGAAACGCGGTTCCTCCATACCTTGCTAAACAAATAGGAGATTATATATAATATTTTGCGGGATTCTCAAATAATACATAAATAAGTAAAGTGGATATCGTTGATAAAAAAAACAGAAGCCGAATGATGTCAAACATTCGCAGTAAAAATACAAAGGCGGAAATAGCGATACGTAAACGACTGTTTGCCGCCGGGTTTCGTTATCGATTATTCGACCCACGGTTGCCCGGAAAACCGGATATTGTATTACCGCGTTACAAAACAGTTATTTTTATTCATGGGTGTTTTTGGCACGCACATAATTGCCCATTGTATAAAATCCCGACAACAAGGACTGAATTCTGGAAAAATAAACTTGAAGGAAATCGTAAAAGAGATCTGTTAAATAAAAAGAAATTGATGAAATTGTCATGGAGAATCGTTTCTGTCTATGAATGTTCCTGGCGTTTATGTAAAATCGATCGAGATACTAAATTTGATCAAATTTCTTCCAAAATTATTGATTTTATTCTAAATGGAACCAACCAAACCTTGACAATACAGGGAAGGAGCAGAATTCAGCCATGAACAAGCTGCTTCAAATTGCAATTAAAATAAAAAGCATTGAACTGGTTAAAATGCACATCCAAAATGGCGTTAACCTGGAAGAACCGGACTCAGAAGGCCGGTCCGCTCTTCTCTTGGCTGCTGATGTCGGCGCTGCTGAAATTTTTGAATACTTGTTATACAATGGGGCAAATGATCAAATAAATGATAAACAGGGGCGGACGCTATCTGAACATCTAAATACTATAAACAATTCTGATATTATATCCATATATGAACATTTTGACAATGAACGCCACGAATCAAAAGGCATTTCAACAGCATTAGAAACATATTCAGGCGATGAAAGCGATATTATTGATTGGGAAGCTGAACCGACATTGCCTTTTGACGATGATAATACAATTCATGAAGAAGTAATGCATTTTGAGGGGGAACTCACAGCGTTCTCCGTTTCTAATCAGTCTGGAACAAAAGACGATGAAATTTGGCTGGATGAAGATATAATTAAAGAAATAGAATCCAGTCATCAGACCAAATTTATTCCAGAGCTGGTTAATGATGACATTGATTATTTAAAAGCCGTTTTCGCATTTGCTCAGGATTATGGAACTGTTCCTGTCGAGTTAATTGATAATTTGACACAGCGGTTTAACCTGTATGGCATAAATGTTCAAAGCTTACTTTACGACTATTTAAGTAATCTAAACGCTGATGTTGATACAGACCTGCCGGACGAATTGGTCGAGAGCGCCACGAAAAGATTTCGCGCATATCTGCATGACGTTGACAATCTTGAATTTGATGTCAGCGAGATTGTTGACGCTCTTAAACAGGAACTGGTTTTTACTGATAATACAGAATTATTCAGTCAAGACGTTTCCCGGATTTCTAATGAAGCGCTGGCTCCTTTGCGCCACAAATCAAAAAGTCTGCTGGAATCTCTTTGTCAATTTATCCTGGAAGCGCCAATTCTGTGGAAATGCTATTGGGAAGCCATAACCAGTCAGTATAAATTATGCAAATTGATGCCCGCTGAAGAATCGGAGGATAAATCAGATGCCGCGTTTCAATACTTGTTTCGAGATGAAAGTTTCATAAAAAAGTATAAAAAGCATTTCAAAAACGGAATAAAGAGCATTACTGAAGATATAGAGTATGATACAAAAAAACAGTTATTGAAGGATACCGTTTACTCTTTTCGACTGGCGCTATTTTTCCTGGATAAGTTTAACGGTCTTTTTAATCAGCTTGAAGATATTTCATATCAGGACGCTGTTATTTCCAACAACCTCTACACGATGCAGGAATATCTGGAACGTTTGAGAAAACGGATTATTCACTCGCAGATGCAAAACACGCTGAATCTGGCTACAAAGCTTTATGTTGACAATGGCGTAGACGATGAATCCGACATCATTCAAGAAGGAATGGCAGGGTTAATAAAAGCTGTTGACAGATACGATTTTCGTCAAAAGGCTCAGCTTATGACATACGCTTCTTACTGGATTAAGCAAATGATTCAGCGCAAATGGACAGACTCATCTTTGGTCAAAATTCCTGTATACGTTCAAGAAGAATATCGCGCTCAACTAAAGTCATCATTTGATCAGGCAAATATTTTCATGCCTAAAATTCAACAACTGGAAATTGACGGAGAGAACGCGATTGTAATAGATCCGGAAACAAATCTGAAAGATGATATTAGTGATATGTTTACATATACCAACTTCAGATTATCCAGTTCAGAATACGAAGAGTTAAAACTGTTGACGGTTCAATTGGTAAAATCGCTTCCATACCGACATCGTTCAATCATTCAAAAAAGGTATGGATTAGGTAAAGAAAGACCTTACACGTTAGAGAAACTTGCAAGCGAACTGGTATTAACTCGAGAACGTATTCGCCAGTTGGAAAGACGTTCCCTTGAACTACTGCGTGAGGAAACATTGAAACACGGTGAAATCATCGTATATGGGGATCAATAAACTTCTGCGTTAAGAAAAAGCCATACAGAAAAAATCCCGTATGGCTTTTCCATTTAATAAAGTTTATTTCCACCAAGCTCCGCGTTCTTCCGCCTTCTCTAATGCAATCCGCCTGGCGCTGTGGTCGTAAATTCGTGCCATGTCGAGGTGATTTCCTGCAATCTTGGATGCAGTTTCAGCTCCGTATTGGGTTGCGTTCTCAGTATATCCGCTATGACGGAGTTGGTATAACGTCCACGGCTTCACGTCTTTACAAGCCTTATTAGCAAGCGCGATGGCTTTCCTGACGTGTCTTCCCAAATGAGTTACTTGCCACATACGGTTTTCACCGGGCGGACTGAAGATATACTCCTCTGGTTTCTTCCCAGCTGACCACTTCTTCAGAATCTCAGTCTCTTCCTTGCTGAAGGCGATAAATCTGCTGTAACCGCGCCAATCTGTCTTACCCTGTACGTGTCCACACCAACACTCACCAGACGTATCCAAATCGCATAGTCGAAGTCTACAACACTCTATTGGACGCATAACTGCTCCTCTTATTAAGAGAACCATGTCCGACGTCTGAGCGTCCATAAACGGTAAAGTCTTCAGGACATCTTCGTCAGAAACTGCTTGTACAGCTTCTGTCTCTGCTAATCCGGCTTGTGGAGGAACGGCAGGAACGTTCTGCAAGGCGTAAAGGAAACCGTATGGGATAAGCCCTTTATTAGCGCCATACTTGAGAACGGTCTTGTGAAACTTGAATAACCGGTTGACGGTCTGCCGAGTCCATACGCCCTTCTTGCGCTGAATCAGTTGACCGCGTTCGTTCCGTTGTTCGTCGTAAGTCTCGTTAGCAATCCGTACAAGGTACTCTTGATATTGAATCAGGTGCTTGATTTCCAGTTCTCTGCAGGGAATATTAGGGAGAATCTGGATAGCATACCAGATTGCAGATTTGTAGCGCCTTTTATCCGAATCATCCTTCTTGGTCTCCAGATCGTCAATAAAACGATTATATACGTCATAAAGACGCGGTTCGCTACTAATCGGAATTGGCGTCTTACTCTCACTGTAGTATTCCCTTGCCAACCTCCGATATTCTGCTTCCGCTTTCTCCGAACCCCACAAGCCCAAATAGAACGTTTTGGGCTTACCATCAATCTTGATACGGACGATGGCGTAGTCCTTGCCATTAGCTTTCTTCTGGCGGATCATCTTACCCATGCGACTGCTGTTTTTTCTTGACATAATCTTTACTCCTGTTGTGAAATAATAGTAATACGTATACTTTAACACAAAGGAAATAATTTCAAATACCTATGTAAACCGTTATTGTACAACAGCTTACATAAACAGCAAATTATGAGTATGCGGACATCCTGTCCGCCGAAGAATTATTAACCGCAAAGAGCGCAAAGAAATTTTTAAAACTTCGCGAACATCCTCCGCGGCTCCGCATCTCCGCGTGAGGTTTTCCGGGACGCCAACGTTTTGTTCGCCTGACGTTGGATGACGATCATCGCTTTTTCTTTGATTCCGGTTTGTAAACTTGGCAGGATCCATACTTAATCTGATTTATGATATCAGCCGTCATGCCTCGCAGACCGCCGTCCCAGACATCGTATTTTTTTACGGACGGGCATCTTCTGCTGACAACTGAAAGGACGGGGTTATTCTCTGTGAGATCGTCCAACGAGCGATCCGTTATTAAAGGGCAATCGTTGATCGACAGCGATTTCAAATTCTTTAACCTGACCAGACGCTTTATTCCGGCGTCTGAAACGTTTTGACAATTATCCAGACATAAACATTCCAAAGACGGCAGAGAATCGAAGAAGTCAAGAGAATCGTCGTCAAACTCTGTCACGTTTGAAATCATCAATTCTTTCAATCGAGAAGATTTAATTTCGATTCGAAAATCCACGCCTAACGTTTCAAGTTTAGGGAAATCGAGAACTGTAATGCTTTTTGATTCTGTCAGAGTTTTACAATCAGACACATTCAGAACTCTCAGTTCCGGTAACGTCTGAAGCGATTTGATCCCGTCGCTTGTAATATTCGGACAATAATAAATATTTACTTCTCGCAGACTTTCAATTTTGCTTAACTCTTTCAGCGCTCGGTCTGAGATCGACAAGTTTCCTAACGAAATTCGTTTCAAATTCTTTAATCGGGCAATTTGTTTGAACCCCTCGTCGGTAATTTGAACGTTAGCGTCAAGCGCATCGATAAAAAGATATTCCAGATTTTCCATCTCCGAAATTTTATTCAGACACGCGTCGCCGACGTTCTGACAGCATTCAAGTTTCAGAATGCGAAGACGCTTTAGTTTTGTCAGGGAGTCTATATTGTCAGCAGTTAAATTTGGGTTTTCTGAAATACGCAGCTGCTCCAAACAGGTCAGTTTTTCCAGCTGCGAGAAAAACGCATAGCCAGCTTTCTTATCGTAAATTTCTAAAACCTGAAGTTCGGACAACGATTCTAAATTGAGTCGATTCAACAGCTGATGTGGTACATAGTCTCTGGGATAGTTCGAATAATACAACGCTTTTATATGCGGATGCTTGTGTATGTATGCCATTACATAAACGTCCATCGCATAATTCAAAACCGGGTCAAAGAGCAATGTGTTTTCAAAAGCGTTGAGCGCATTATTGAAAACAGCGTCATACAGAAAATTCCCAATATTTATCGTCAATTTGACTCTGGAAGGACAAAATAGCGCTATCTGATCAGCCTGTTTGTAATCTATTATTTCGAAATGAAAGCACAGTTCGTTCTTTATGAAGTTATTGAAATTTTCGGAATTGGTTTCGTCCAGATATTCTCTAAATATGCCTAACGCGTCGCTATGAATAATCACGCCTTTAATGATTTTGTATCGAGACAGATCAACTTCGTTCCTGTACTTGTCTTTTAAGACCAAACACGACTCGCCGTCATAAACAAAGTCGCATTCTCTCATAAACGCAACGCCCCCTTTGGTTCCTTCCTCTGCCAAGCCATAAGGTCGAACGTCTAAATTTACTCGGAACGTCAAATTTAAAAATAACAGTACAAAACTTAACATGTCGTTTGTTTCATTTGCTATTTGGAAATTGTTTTTATCTCCGCCATGCGGGATTCTGCTATTTATTGTATTTAGATTGACATATTTGTCAAGACGCAGAGCAGAGGAGGGAAATTGCGTGCGTTCTTCTTTACAAACAATACGTTACGTCAATTCTTGTTATTTTTTCTGAATTATTCTCATCTGCTCTCTTGCATTAGTATTACATCTGTCGTATAATAACCAAAAACAATAGCGTATTGCTTTGTTTCCTGTTATAACCTGTTTCCGACTGTTCGTCAAACCCTTAATCTGTTATGAAAGTCCAAACTATTCACGCTGTCGTCGTTTTCCTGTTGGTTATCATAACTCCAGCGCTTTGCGTTTACGGGCTGGACGACATTATTCTTGAACCGCCGCTGACGTGGTCAGTTAAATCCGTACTCATCGGCTGGTCTGCCTCTCAGGGCGAAAAAACAACAACGGAATCCGTGTTCCTCTATGAAGCCGATGAAAGCTGGCTATCTAATCCAATGACAGAATTTGGACTCTATGGAACGGATGTTACAGCTTCAGTATATGAAGAAGACGGGATGAATTACAATCAAATCGATCCCCAAACCAATCCCGCTCAATGGTCGGAATTGCAAAAAGAAAAAGTCAGCCGTGCGTTAACAACGGCGTTTGAATCAAACGGTCAGAAAACCGCATCCAACCAACAGCTTATTTTTACGGTCAAATTTGTCAATCATACGAAGTCGCAATTAAAATTTGACTATCGCTATACAAACTACATTCCTGTTTGTATCGGTCAAACCGAAATTGGAAAAGCCGCGCCTGTCGGTATAGACAAAGTTGTTATTTCCATTCCTCCAACGGGAGATCCGGTTTCCGTCAAATTTGCAATGCCCATAGACGAAAAATGCAAATCGGCGCTGCTGAATTACAAGCCGCTTTTGAAATTCAGCGAAGGTCAGCTGTTCCTTAAAGTTCCTTTTGGCGAACCTGAAATTGAAGGAAACGTTTACAGGAAATCCGCGGTGGACAAAGGTCATTTCAACGTTGCAATTCTGGCTGGCGACGAATTTAAAGAATGGAGAATTAACTGGATTGACAGGAATCCGGTTACGTTACAGGAGGCGCTAGAGGCGATCAACGACAAAATTCGTCTCGAAAACGGGAAGGATAAAACCGTTTTTGAGATTAAAGACAATCGTTTTGCCAGCGTCTGCGGAACTCCGTTTGACGCTAAACTCGCTCCTGACTGGATGACAGAACTAATTTACTTCAGAGTTCTCAAAGACAAACATTATTTTTTTCGAAACAGACCCTGTTGGGTTGTTGAGCTAAAAGCGTTCAAAGACGGCGCGTTTCAAACGGTTACGGATCTTGACTCCCGTCTGTCAGAAACGCCTCACAGTGGGGAACGATATGTATTTCAGATAGTTGATTTGAATGATTTGAAACTCAAAAAGCTGATTGAAAAAGCAAACGCTGGAGATCCGGAAGCTCTCAATAATTTGGGAGACAGATATTATTATGGTAGCGACCACGTGTCTGAAGATAAGGTCAAAGCTGCAGAGCTTTATCGTAAATCGGCGGATCAAGGCTATGCAGAAGGGCAATATAATCTTGGCAAGTGTTATTATTTTGGCAAAGGCGTTCCTTTAGATAGAGCCGAAGCGGCTAAATGGTTTCAAAAAGCGGCTTTACGAGGTCATGTAAAAGCTGCAAAAATGTTAGAGTTTCTAAACGAATCGGATAAATAAGACAGACGCGCCCGCCGAAGAAAATTTAACCACAAAGAACACAAAGAACACAAAGAACTCATAGTTTTTAAAACTTCGCGAACATCCTCCGCGCCTCCGCGGCTCCGCGTGAGGTTTTAACGGGCGCCAACATTTTGTTCGCCGTTCCGGCGAATGCGTAATTCCGCTCCCGATGGTCGCTCCATTACCGCCTTCCATTTTTTTGCGTCTCCGCGTGAGGATGTTCCGGGCGCCTCGCAACCCGCCTACTGCCTACTCCCCATATTTTTCCTGATTTTTTCTTTCCCCCCCTTGCATGTTCTTATATTCTAATTAAAATGAATGTTAGTATAGATAATCTGTATATATAATGGATTCATAGAGAAGACGTCGGCGGGCGGCGGAACTGCGTTTCGCGATAACGTCTGGCGGTCGACTTCTCATAAATTGCATCCCGCCCTCAAATATTATTGAAAAGGAGGCCCACCCTGAAACGCAAATTTTATTCTATCGGCTTGCTGACCGTGATTGCGTTGGTCGCGCTGCGATTGACTATCGGCTGGCATTTTTTCTATGAAGGCGTGTGGAAGGTCGCGAATTCAGATGAATTCTCCGCTCTCCCGTTTTTGAACCTCGCCAAGGGTCCGTTCGCTCCCATCTTTTATTCCATGACGCCGGATTTAGAAGGACGAATCCGGATGCAGCTGGACGAAAAGACGGGAAAGATTCCCTGCGCCGCTTATAAAACGCCGTGGCTGGAACAGCGTCAGTACGTCGAAAAGAAATACAATCTGACGGACAAACAGAAAGAGGAAATCGAGGCGATTTACAATCAGTATACTGATTCTCTGGACACGTTCCTGGCGGCTAAATACAACGACGTCAAAGGCTACTTCGTTTCTCTTGACCTGCTTCGCAAAGACAAGCGCAACGGCAACGACGGCCCGGAACAGCACAAGCGTCAGTGGGACGAAATGATGAAGCTCCGCGGCGAAATGAACGGCTGGATTGGCGCTATCGAAGGTCTGGGAGACGAAATGACCTCGGCATTCGAAGGCGTTCTGACTCAGGAACAGCTCAAGGGAAAACATCTTCCCAAAATCATCCCAACTACCGACCGCATGCCGTGGGGAATTACGTTCCCGTTTGCGTCGTATACGGACTTCCTTAACTTTACAATTACATGGGCTTTGACAGCCATCGGGTTCTGTCTGCTGGTCGGTTTCTGCACGCGTCTTGCCTGCCTGGGCGGCGCGGCGTTCCTGTGCATGGTCTGCGCGACTCAGCCTGCCTGGCCAACCATTTACCCGTTCGATCACCCGATTCTGGGTCACGCTTTGATTGTCGACAAAAACTTCGTCGAAATGATCGCGATGATAGCCTTGGCAACCCTGCCGGTTGGACGCTGGGGCGGTTTGGACTGGTTCGTCTGGAACTGGTTCGGCAAACCGATTCTCAAGGCGTTTGGATTTACTCAATGGACGGAAGAAGAATGAGAGCAGGAGCTGTTAGCTATTAGTTGCTAGCTATTAGCTTTTCATATCAGCTTCTGACTTTATCAGCAAAAACGTTAGCGCCTGGAAACAAAAGCTAGCAGCTAGCGGCTAGAGGCTAGGAGCTAAACAAATTACCAACAACCAACAGACATTTTTAATATAACCATGAATTTAACACCGGAACAAAAAGCGGCGGGTCAGAAAGCGTTTTGCGACTGCTCTCGTCGAGACTTCTTAAAAGCGGCTGGGGCGGCTGGCATTGTATGCGGCGGCGCTCTGGGCGGTTTTTATTTCGGATACAGCGCCATTCACGGGTCGCCCGTTCGAGTTGGCGTGTTAGGAACAGGCGACGAAGGCAACGTCCTTTTGGGAGCTATCAATCCTGAATACGTTCAGGTTGTCGCCATTGCAGACGTCCGACCGTACAACCAGTGGCGCGCATTCCACGGCGACCACGAT
Organism: Thermoguttaceae bacterium; assembly: GCA_045651945.1. Lineage (GTDB taxonomy): Bacteria > Planctomycetota > Planctomycetia > Pirellulales > Thermoguttaceae > RUG11551. Next base: position 100 of record JAZRTH010000017.1, on the reverse strand, counting down.
TCCGACGCCGCTCTGGCTGCTCGCAAGGGCTTGATGGCGGTTTACGGATGGAAGACCGAAGACGAGGCTCGTCAGCACGTCAAGGTTTACGAAGATTACA
>JAZRTH010000016.1:0-2330 GCA_045651945.1 Thermoguttaceae bacterium | reverse complement strand
CAACGGAGTGCTTTCCGCCCATCCTGCGAAAGAACCGGGAGTTCATAACCTATTCGCACTTCACGCCCGAGGAAAACGAGGAGCGTCAAGCAAAACTTCACGCGATTCTTGACGATATTCACGACGAGTTGAAAGGGGTTTCTCTTTCTGGCGAAGGCCCTAAAGTATCTCTTCTGAAAGTGATTGCGAGGATGCTGGACGTTAGTCCGGACACGCTTATCCAGCGGGACAAACAGCGGCAAAAGAAGGTAATTCTATGGTCGTCAATTAGCATAATGTTCTTTATGTTTCTGTTTATCAGTCTTGGATTCTGGACCTGGAATCGCTTTTTTCGAGTTCATGTCGGTTATTATGCAGACTACGTAGAGTATTGGGGCGTTCCCCGCGGCATTTTCCCGTTGTCTCCCGAACAAAGGACGCACAGGAGAAGCCATTACCGAATTTATTCTCAGAATCGAAAAGTCATGCGGCTGGAACACGTAAATTCTGCCGGATTTCCAATTCCAGTAGAAAATTCAGAATTCAAAGATCGCCCGATGATTGCAGTTTACCCGCTCTATAACAAAGCTGGTCGACTGGTTCAAAGAGACTCTTTGGACAATAATGAGAAAGATATTATATCATTCTTTTATTCCGGCGACAGGATGCAAAAGGTGGAATTCAAATCAGTGGCAAGCGATGGCACGGCGTCCTTTAAGTCTTTGACAAATGTAACAGCGCTGCCGAATTCCGGATTAGACTCTCTTCAGTACGAAAAGTGCGGCGAAATTGGGAATATGCGTCTTGAACGGGATATACAGGGTCGTGTAACGAAAGAACTATTTCAGAAAGGAAGCTATGACGTTCCCATAACCGACGAGCAGGGAATTGCCGGTTTCGACTATAAACGGGATAACAATGGCCGCGTTATCGAAAAGATCTATCTTGACAAGGATGGAATGCCGCGCCCGGACAAACGGGGCGTTGCCTATCGAATTAACAAATATGATCCGGAAGGAAATCTGGTTGACATTTCATATTTCGATCAGAACAATAATCTCATACCGAATGAACTTGGCTGGATGCGTTCTATCCGAACGTTTGACAAGTATGGAAACCTCGTCAAGGAAAAGTATGTCGACGCTGAAGAGCTAAGCCTGGAAAATAACGGCGTTGCCAGTGTCGTTTACCAATACGACGAACGGGGAAACCGAATCGAACAGGCTTATTTTGACAAGGGGGACAAGCCTTGTCTGAATAACGATGGCTTTGCAAAAATCAAAAGGAAATGTGATGAACGCGGAAATGTTATAGAAGCCGCTTTTTTTGACAATAATGGGAATCCATGTCTTTGCATAGATGGCTTCGCAAAAATTACATGTAAATATGACGAACGCGGCAATCAGACCGAAAACGCATATTTCAACATTGACGGCAAACCGCAAACGCGTGATGGCGGTTACGCTAAAAGTACATGGAAATATGACGAACGAGGAAATCGAACCGAACAGGCTTTTTGGGGCGTTGATGGCAAACCGCATAAGAACGAGAACGGCTTCGCAAAAATAACGTGGAAATTTGACGAACGAGCAAATCTGACGGAAGAAGCGTATCTTGACGTTGACGAAAATCTGTGTTTATGCAAAGACGGTTTTGCAAAAAAAACGTGGAAATATGACGAGCGAGGAAATCGAACCGAACAGGCATTTTTCAACACAGACGACGAACCGTGTTTATGTAAAGGCGGTTTCGCAAAAGTTTCGTCGAGATATGACGAACGAGGCAATCGAACCGAACAGACTTTTTGGGGCGTAGACGGTAAACTGTGTAACAGCGAGGACGACTGTGCAAAAATTACTTGGAAATATGATGAACGAGGCAATCGAACCGAACAGGCTTTTTTCAACATCAACGACAAGCCTTGCATATGTAAAGACGGTTACTCAAATATTTCGTGGAAATATAACGATCGGGGAAATCTGACTGAAGAAGCGTATTTTGATATTGACGGCAAACCATGCCTGTGTAAAAATGGATATGCTAAAATCGAGTTTAAAGAAGACGCCCTGCATAATGAGACTCAAACGAATTATTATGATTTAGACGGCAACGCTTGTCTGCCCAAGGATCGCAATAATGATGTAGTTGTTCTGTACTATGATGATCATGGCGATATAGTTGAAGATATCTTTTTTGACAGTAATGAACGACCGTGTCTGCCTAAAGACGGCGTTTCTAAACTTATTCAGAAATATGACAAACGATGGAGAGTAGTTGAAACCGCTTTTTTTGAGATGGACGGCGCTCCGCGTCTGTGTAAAGACGGTTACGCTAAAACAACGACGAAATAT
>JAZRTH010000015.1:0-3084 GCA_045651945.1 Thermoguttaceae bacterium | reverse complement strand
AACGCTATACATACGACCTTCTTCAAAATAGACAGATAAACCAAACAAATATGGAATTCTCTTAAGTTGATACGTATGGGGCGGACGCCATCCGTGAAGGTTTCTGTTTTAACTTGCTCCAACTCTCTGTCAGAATCTTATGTTTTAACAATACCTATTCATTCAAGGGTGCGATAAACTTTGGGTTGCGAAAATAGGTAAGATGAGTATAGAATCGCGTCTCGAAGGTGCGAACCCGCACGGGGGATAAGACGAGTTTATGCCTCCGAAAAAGCCGATTTCGGCGTTCCCCACGTCCAATCAGGAACCGACCTTGTCGGGACGCCATTTCTATAACCGTCGACTTTAGTCTACGGACGGCGAAGCCCTCCCTAAAAGCCTTCCTAATCGAGTCAACCTCTTTTTCTTCCCTCCAGCGCCCAAAGGCGCTGGGGGGAAGAAAAAGAGTATTTGTCGATTTCTTTTTTTTGTTATTCTTTAAGTCCGTGGGTTTCACCCACGGCTAGAAACATTGAACTGCTACGCAGTTCTAGCGGAACGCTAATGCGTCTGCTATTAAATTATGCCCCCCAATTTTGAACGCACCCTTCATTCAAGAATATTATTACATCCTCTTGTAATTATCGTCATTAATGTTATAATCTGGATACGCTGAATCGTTTTTCATGTAACAAAATCTGACTGCTGCTTACTGATAAATAAATCGAGACGATGGAAACAAAAGCTATATTTGACAATAACTCCATAAATCGTTTTGAACAGATGTTTCAAACCGGAGACTATGATTTTAAATATTATTCAAATAATATTAATTCGTACTGCGCTAACGTCCTTCATTATGCAGCATGGACGGGCGATTTGAATCGCGTTAAAGAATTGCTGGAGCATGGCGCAGACGTCAAAACAGCAGACAAAGACCAAAAGACCGTTTTGCATTATGCCGCTTTAGGCGGCTCTTTGGAACTGGTTCAATGGTTGAATTCACATGGATTGGACGTCAACGCTAATGAAGGATTTATCGTACCGTTAATTCCAAACGTCAATGTTAAAACTGTTCTGCATTTTGCCGCTCAAAGCGGAAATATGGAGCTGGTTGAATGGCTGGTTATGCATGGAGCCAACGTCAACGCTATAAGCGATTACGGAGAGTCTGTTTTGCACAGCGCCGTCGAAAGCGGTTCTTTGGAACTTGTTCAATGGCTCGTCAAGCAGGGTGCGGACGTTAACGTAAAAGACCATCATCGAGATACAGTCTTGCATTGCGCCGCTCAACAGAGACGTTGGGAGATTGTACAATGGCTGATTGAACAGGGTATGGACGTCAATCTAAAAGGTTATTTTGAAAGGACTGTATTATATCACGCTTCTCAGCCAGATAATTGGGAAATGGTTCAATGGCTGGTAGAACGCGGCGCCGACGTCAATGCAAAAGAAGACATTGATCATAAGACAGTCTTGCATTTTTATGCTGTGTCTGGCAGTCTGGAAAAGGTTCAATGGCTTGTTGAACATGGAGCTGACGTCAACGTTAAAGACGATTGCCGAGCGACTGCATTGTTTTATGCCGCTCAGAGCGGAAATATGGAACTGGTTCAATGGTTAATTGATCAGGGGCTGGACGTCTTCTCAACTGATCGCGTTGGCAGGACGCTCCTTCATTATGCAGCCAAAAGCGGCAGTTTGAAACTCGTTCGATGGCTGATTAAACAGGGTTTGGACGTAAACGCAAAGAGTGATAATAAAACAACAGTCCTTCATTCTGCAGCCGAAAGCGGCAACTTGAATTTGGTACAATGGCTAATTGATCAGGGATTGAACTTTAGAGCGTACGACGATTATAAAAGAACTGTTCTGCATAGCGCCGTCGAAAGCAAATCTTTGGAACTGGTTCAGTGGCTGGTTGAACGCGGCGCCAACGTCAACGCAAAAAACAATGACAAAACGTCGGTGTTGTATTACGCCGTCTCAAGCGGCTCTTTGGGCGTGGTTCAATGTCTGGTTGAACATGGGGCAGACGTTAATGCAATAAACCGTTGGGGAGAAAGCGTCTTGTTTAATGCCGTCCAATTGGATAATTATGATATTGTTAAATACCTGGTTGAACATGGAGCAAACGTCAATATAAGAGATTATGACAAAAAGACCGTCTTTCACGATGCCGTTTCAAGAGATTCTATAAAGCTGATTCAGTTCATGGCTGAGCGCGGCGCGAATGTCAACGTAAAAGACAGATACGGCAATTCGCCAATTCATTCTGCCGCATCAAACGGTTCTTTGGAAGCCGTTGAATGTCTCATTGACCATGGCGCAGACGTCAATAAGAAAGACAAAGACGGAAAGACGGCTTTGTATTACGCCGTTAAATACAATAATTTGAAGCTGGTTCAATTATTAATTGACAATGGCGCAGACGTCAACGCCGCAGACAGAAACAATTGGACAGTTTTACATTCTGCCGCTGAAAGCGATTCTTTGAAATTGGTTCAGCGTCTGGTTAATAACGAGGCAAATGTCAACGCAAAAGGCAAGATGAAGGAAACCGCTTTGCTTCTTGCCGCCAAAAACGGTAAATTTGATATAGCGCTGTGGCTGATTAAGCATGGAGCGGACGTCAGAGCTAAAGACTATGCAAACTATACTGCGCTGCACTATGCCGCTGAAAACGGTAGTTTAGAAGTGGTTCAGCGTCTGGTTGAGCATGGGGCTGATATAAACGCAAAAAACCATTCGAACAGGACGGCGTTGCTTTGCGCCGCTCAAAGCCGTAATTGGGAGCTTGTCAAATGGCTGGTTGAACAAGGGCTGGACGTCAATATAAAAGACTTCAAGGGGGCGTCTGCTTTATATTATCTTGCTGAAAAAGGCAATTTGGAACATGTTCAATGGTTGATTGAACATGGAGCAAAATTGGATTTAAAAAACGGTCGTGGAGGCTCCGTCTTGCCTTATGCCGCCAGAAGCGGATCTTTGGAACTTGTCCAATGGCTGGCAGAACAAGGGCTGGACGTCAACGCAAAAGACGATAATGGAGACGGCGTCTTGTATAATGCAGCCATGAGGAACAGTTGGAGGACGGATCGTAGG
>JAZRTH010000014.1:0-3804 GCA_045651945.1 Thermoguttaceae bacterium | reverse complement strand
TGCGAACCATCTCCTGTGACGTGTAGAAGTACAGCGGGACAAACGGCATTTCTTTCATGAGAAGTTCTTCCGCCTGAGCGAGTATTTCCATTCGCTTGGCGGGATCCGATTCCGATTCCGACTTTTTGAGAAGTTCGTCGTACTGAGCGTTGCTCCATTTCCCGTTGTTAGCTGGCGACGTTGACTGAAAGAGCATTAAAAACGTATACGGGTCGGGGTAGTCGCCAATCCAGGAACTGCGGGCGAACTGGAACTGCCCGAGCGCTCGGCGGGTGAGGTAGTCCGCCCATTCCTGATTCTGCAGCCGGGCGTTTATGCCCAGGTTCTTTTTCCATTGGTGCTGAACCAGCAGAGCGAGGTTTTCGTGCGATTCCGCCGTGTTGTACAGGATTTCAATCGTCGGGAATCCCTGACCTCCTGGGTATCCCGCCTCCGCCAGCAAGCGCCGCGCTTCTTCGACGTTGTACTGGTCGCCCTGAACTTCCCGATACTTGCCGGGTATGGACGGCACCATTCTGTCGGCGGGAATCTGCCCCCCGCGGGTAACTTTTTCTACGAACTCTTTTTTATCCAGAGCCATGTTCAGCGCCCGACGAACGCGGACGTCCTGAAACGCCGGGAGCTTCATGTTGAACGTATAGAAATACGTCCCGAAATACGGCTGATTGATAAAGTCCTTTTCCGGTCGCTGTGACAGTTCCTTGGCAATCTCCGGCGGGACGGAGGAAATCCAGTCGACGTCGCCTGCCATGTACATGTTCAGCGACGTTACAACCGACTTCACCGCCAAGCAGTCTATTGTGTTGCACCCGACGTTGTCTTTGTCCCAGTACGTCTCGCTTTTTCGCAGACGAATCCGGTCGCGAATGCGGCGGTATTCAATCACAAACGGACCGTTGCCGACGAGGTTTTCCGGTCTTGTCCACTGGGGAGAGCCGTACGTCTCGACGCACTTTTTGTTGACCGGATAAAACGGATAGAACCCCATAAGGTACGGGAAATACGGCACCGGGTGCGAGAGCGTCATTTCCAGCGTCCAGTCGTCCAGAACGCGAATCGGAACGGTGTCGAAATCCGGCAAAAGCCAGACGTACGTTTGACACGTGACGTCCGCCGGGTTCTTCTGGAATCGATACGTCTTGCCGTCCGCGCCTGTTACAACGTAAACCGGATTGGGCTGCTCGTTGTCGTCTGCTTTCTTCTCGACAGGTCCTTCAATGGACTCGAGAGTTCCTTTAATCGTCTTGCCGGGAGAGTGGGGCAGGGCGCCGGGCTCCTTTTCCGGCAGCTCAATTTCGACCTTGTCGCCCGGCTTGACTTTGGACGTGGAATAGTTTTCCGCGTTGGGCAGATACCACAGCTCGTAAGAGTATTCGCTTCCGGTTGACGGGTGCAGGCAGCGGCGGAACGAGTACCAGAAATCGTGAGCCGTTACCGGGGTTCCGTCCGACCACTTGGCGTTGTCGCGCAGATGAAACGTGTACGTCAGCCCGTCGGGGGAAATGTCCCAGCTTTTCGCTACGCCCGGCCCCGGCTCGCACGTCTTGGGATCCCAGGCGCAAAGGCCTTCAAACACGCCGCCGAGAATTCGCCCTTCAATATTGCCAGACGCCAACGCCGGGTCAACTGTGCGGATTTCGTCGTTGTTGCAGAAGGTAAAGTCCGCCTTGTCCAAGCGCATGGAAGTGCAAATGAAAACCACCAAAAGGATGGTAACAAGGGCGACGCCGATTATTGCAAAGGAAAAATAATCTCTCATGGAATGCTTATATTGAATTAACAGGTTAAAGCAGGGCGGGGCGTTTGAGAAAAACGCACTCCGTCTTGAAATTCATCTGTAATTATACACAAAATCCCTTGACAGACAAGGGCGAGAGGATAAAATATGAGAAAATACAGTTTGTTCGGTAACTTCGAACTCATTGAGATAAAGAGCTTCTAGCTACTAGCTCCTAGCTTTTGATGTTTGCTTCTGACTTTAATAATTCAGCGTAGAGCTGCAATCGCCCAAGCTAACAGCTAGCAGCTAATAGCTAGCGGCTTATCCTCCCAGCAATTCCCCCGCTATGATAGAAACTCACCCGTGGCTGCCGTTTATTCCCCCGAAAGCGAAAATGCTGTTTTTAGGCAGTTTCCCGCCGCCGGAAAAGCGTCATTCGATGCCGTTTTTCTACCCGAACTTGCAGAACGACTTCTGGCGCGTCATGGGGTTGATTTTCTTTGAAAACCCGGACGTCTTTCTCGTTCCGGGAGAAAAGCGGTTTGACCAGAGGAAAATAGAGTCCTTTTTGACGCGGCAGCGCATTGCCATGTACGACGTCGGGAAGAAGGTAGAACGCCTCGACGGGAACGCGTCTGACAATCGCTTGAAAATCGTCGAACCGGTTGACCTGTCCGCGCTGCTGAAGCAAATCCCGACTTGCAAGATTGTCGTCGCGACCGGGCAAAAGGCGCTTGATGAGATTCTTCGTCAGGCGAACGCGAGCGCAGCTCCCGCAATTGGGGAATCGATACAGATCGCGTTCAACGCCCGACCGCTGACGCTCTTTCGTATGCCGTCCACGTCCCGCGCCTATCCCAAACCGCTGACGTACAAAGCCGACATGTACCGGAGGTGCTTTGAGTCTGAGAAGTAAACGGTTTATGCGTAAGTTGACGCCAGAGAAGCTGCTAGCTATTAGCTACTAGCCGTTAGCTTTGGGGTTTGTAAATCATAGCGTTAGCTTTTAAAGCTGGAACCAAGAACAAAAAGCTAAAAGCTAGGAGCTAGCGGCTAGAAGCTGTCAATAATCTTATTCGCCCTTTTCCCGCTTTGTCAACAGAATCGTCAGCGCGAAGCCTGTTACAAGAATGGCAGCGGTGCCGCAGACGGTTATCATCAGTTCGTTTAGCGGACAGCGGAATGCGGCAAGCGACTCTGGCCAGATTCCGAATCGGGGCAGGGACGCAGTCATCCAGAGAATAACGCTCACGCCGACGACAGCGCTGACCAGCGCGATTTTGGACGTCGCCCGGCGGGACAGGAATCCCAGCAGGAACAGTCCAACCATGCCGCCGCTGAATATGCCCATCAGGTTCCAGTAGGCGTCCAGAACGCCCTTGGCGGAAATCATCAGCAAGGCGCAGCCGATTCCCAAAGCGCCCCAAATGAGCGAGCTGAGGTACAAGACCAGCATCTGCTCTTTCTCCCCGGCGGCGGGACGAAAAAAGCGTTTGTAGTAGTCTGTCAGGGTCAGCGTTGACGCGCCGTTGACGCTGGAGCTGATCGTACTCATCGCGGCAGCGAGAATGGCGGCGATTAGCAGCCCTGTCATCCCGACTGGCAGCTGATGAACGATAAAGTACGGGAAGACGCCGTCGCCTTTTCCCGCGGCAACGTCCGCCGCCAGTTGCGGGTCGGTTATCAAATCCGGCTGAGCCGTATAGAACGCGAACAGCGCCGTCCCGATAAAGAAGAAAAACGCCGAAATCGGCAAGTACAGCAGCGCGCCAAGCCAGACGGAGTTCTTCGCCTGACGTTCCGTCGGAGAGGTCAGGTACCGCTGAACGTAGTTCTGGTCAATGCCGAAATTCTGAAGGTTGATCGTCAAGCCGTAAAGCAGCACAACCCAAAACGTGGACGAGCAGAAATCTGTTACAGAAAAACTGCCCAGCGAGAACTTGTCGTTCTGATGAGCAATCTCAAACAGCTGACGCGGTCCTTCCGGCATCTGGAAAACCAAAATCAGAGCGCACGACAGCGCCCCGACAATCAAAACGACCGACTGCAGCGCGTCCGTCCAGAGAATCCCGGTTATCCCTCCA
>JAZRTH010000013.1:0-4506 GCA_045651945.1 Thermoguttaceae bacterium | reverse complement strand
CTCTATGCACCCGAGCGGGAGGAGAGATTGTAAATAGCGACGAGTGAGGAATTAGTAATTAGGAATTCGGAATTACGCAAGCGGCGCTCGTTGGTTGTGAGCGGGTCAGTTCGCACACGGATTTTGGCGAGCCGGGGTGCGTTAGCCCCCGGGAAAATACGGATTTGCGCCGTTTGGTTAATGGAGGTTCGAAGGGGGAAATAATGTATTGCGTTAGCGGATAACGTCCCCTGGATGGCGCCCGTCTCTGGGCGCCTTTTTGTCCTACTGAAAACGTATTTCGCAGCCGAAAAACTTTCTGGTTCGCGGACGTAAGTCCGCCGAAGAAATATTAATCACAAAGAACACAAAAAATTCTTTAAATTTTTGCGTGCATCCTCCGCGCCTCCGCGTCTCCGCGTGAGATTTGCCCGGACGTCTCGCGCCGACAAGGTCGGTTCCTAATTGGAGGTGGATAGCGCCAAAAATGGCTTTTTCGGATACATAACCTTGTCCTACTGCCCGAGCGGCTTCGCGCCCCGGGAAATTACGGATTTTCGCCGATTGGTTGAATAAAACACTTGCATGTATATTATTATGCTACGCTTGCAACATAAACGTTTTCAATTCCATTATTCATAAATAATTTAACGTATGCCTTCAGCGTACAGTCTGAATAGCTTTGTATAATGGGATTATCTACAGTTATTCTGTCGTTAATCAAAAAAAGCTCATCGACGTTATCAATGTATCCCAGGATTTTATTAAAATTGACGATCGTGTCAGCATCCCGGTCCAAGACGCTGACGCATATTTTTCTTCGATAGAGTGTATTGCAATCAAAAATATTGTATGGCGCATCGTAGTTCTGTATCTGATTAAAGTCTTCACGTTCCAGGACAATCATGGCAATATGAACATCTGTGCAGTTCGTGTCAAACAGATATTTTTGATGACAATATGTGTCTTTCATGATTTAAACATCCCTAAAAATCCAAAAACAACGGCATCTTGACTTCAATCGCTTTTTCCAGCGCACTTTTCAATTTTTCTGCCACGTTGAGAAAATCCTGGTTGCCGCTATTCTTTTCAATGTGCCGTTCCAAAATCGTCATCGCCTCTCGAGTGTTTTCTGGATTGAGGGTTTCCTCCTCGCAAATATCAATAAGGAGGTGAAACTTGTGATTCCAATCATTAAACACACGCCACAAGATGTGGTACTCTACGTTGGTTAACTCAACGGTAAATACATTATTCCATTCAGGATCGTTTGAGTCGTGCTCAATTACCCCAGCGTCATTGAGCGGAACATTCAAAAAACATTTCATCCATTCAATATACATTTACATATCCTCCCTTAAAAATCCAGAAACAACGGCATCTTGACTTCAATCGCTTTTTCCAGCGCGTTTTTCAATTTTTCTGCCGCATTGAGGAAATCCTGGTTGCCGCTATTCTTTTCCATGTGCCGTTCCAGAATCTCCATCGCCTCTTGAGCGTTTTCAGGGTTGAGGGTTTCCTCCTCAAAAATATCAATAAGGATGTCGAATTTGTCGTTCCAATCATTAAACACACTGTTCAGGCGTTCATACTCATCAACAGATAACTCAACTGTAAATACGTTATTCCATTCTGGATTGTCTGAGTCGTGCTCAATTAACCCAGCGTCATTGAGCGGAACATTCAAAAAACATGTTTTCCATTCTAAAGTCATTTACATTTCCTCCAATTTTTTAATTCTAAAATGAGTGGCTTGTCGATATTCTGCTTTGGCGCTTCCTCTTGTTTTTCCATTGATTGTAACGTTATGAGCATTTTTACCGTCAAGGCGTCCAGAGACGGACGTCATCCAAAGACGTTTTTCGACTTCGTTATTTTGTTTTGCACGCTTCTCAGCGTTTCAATTCCTACTCTTTCGCAGCCCCAATCCTTCCAGAAGGTCGTACAGAATCGATCGGACGGGTTGAGCGTGCCAGAAGTATCCGCCCGGCAGGACGAGTTCTTTTAATAACGAGGCGAATCCCGTCAGGGCGTTGGTTTGAATCGCCCGACGGGCGTCGAAATGCCGCTTTTGACGTTCCAGCTGTTTGACGTACCGTTCAGACTCCGGCAGCGCTTTTGCTCTGTCGATTAGCGATTCAATCAACAGCGGGTGCGTTGCGAGCGTGTCAATAACGGTGTTGAAGTAGCGCCATTTGGGCGGATTGTTTCTTAACTGCTCAACCGTTGGCGCGGTGGAATAGTTTTTTCCATGGAGGCGATAGCTGATCAGCGGCTGGTTTACGTACTCGACTTTTCCGCACAGCGGCGCAAGCAGATAAATCCAGATATCGTGACACGCCAGCTGGTCTGGAACCGGCAGGACTTTGTCCAGAATGGTCTTTCTCACCGCCATCGTACAGCCCGTCCAGACCGTCATGGGCGACTTGAGCGGATAGAAGTACCGCCAGAATTCTCTAACGTGCATTCGGGTCAGGTACTCGTCCAGATACATATTTTGGAACTCGCCTGCCCCGTCGATGAGTTTCGCGTTGCCGGTAATCAAGCCTAAGTCGGAATCGGATTCAAAGCGGTTGAGGCACGTCTCAATTCGGTCCGGCTCCCAGACGTCGTCGCAGTCTGAAACAATCACGACGTCTTTTGTGCACAACCCGAGCGCTTTCGAGAAGTTCTTTGTACAGCCCAAGTTCCGTTCGTTGCAGACGATTCGGACGTCAAACGGGGCTTGCGCTTTCCATGATTCCAGCTCTGCAACGGTCGCGTCTGTCGAGCAGTCGTCGACAAAAACGACCTCGTCCGGCAGGCGCGTTTGAGCTAAGATACTGTCCAGCTGCGGCTTCAAGTATTGTGTAGAATTGTAAACAGCAATAGCGACAGAAACGGACAGTTTGCTCATAACGATTTTTGCTCTTCAAGCCAGTCGAAGAACAGGTACATGCTGGAAATGTTGTTGTCAGAATTTTTAATCTCGTCCGGCGCAAGCCAAAGAACCTGCGCCACTTCCCGTTCGGACGGGTTGATGGCGGCAATTTGTTCGTCGGTCATGTCCGCCAGCCACCACGCGATATGCGCGCCCCAGGCGGAAAGGGATTCCAGAATTCGTCGCCGGGGCGTACAGGGCGCGCCCAGTTCTTCGGTAAACTCTCGAATGAGCGCCTGTTGCGGGGTTTCGCCCGGCTCGATTCCGCCGCCGGGAAAAGAGTACAGCAGCGGCGCGGGAACGTATTCGGATCTCTGGATGACCAGGTACTTCCCGTCCCGCTCGACGATGCCGACCACTCCCTTGCGAATAATGCGGGATTCCACCTCCGCTCTATAGACGGGATCGGTGGAATCCTCCAAAAACACGCGTTCGACGGGGGAGTGTTTGTAGTCCATAGACGTTTAGATCTTTCGCAGGTCTTTGACGCGTTTGGCTTTTCCGTCGAATCGTTCCAGCGTTCGCGGTTCAACCAGCGTAACCTTAACGCGAATGTTGATAATGCGTTCAATCGCGGCGGTGATGCGTTTCTGCAGCGTTTCGAGCGTTTTAATCGTGTCGTCGCCCAGCAGCGCGTCGGTAATTTCCACTTTGACTTCCATCCGGTCGAGGTTGTCATCTCGAGTAACAATGATTTCGTAGTACGGCGCGACGCCTTCGATGGACAGAATCGCCGTTTCAATCTGGGACGGGAAGACGTTGACGCCGCGGATGATGAGCATGTCGTCTGAACGGCGGGAAATGCGGGCGATTCGGCGCAGCGTTCTGCCGCATTCGCATTTTTCTGGAATGATCTTGGTGATGTCGCGGGTGCGGTAACGAATAATCGGCATCGCCTGCTTGGACAGGGTCGTCAAAACGAGCTCGCCTTCTTCGCCGTCCGGCAGAACTTCCAACGTTTCCGGATCGATGATTTCCGGATAGTAATGATCTTCAAAGATGTGCAGACCGTTTTGGCATTGGCATTCGCCGCCGACGCCCGGCCCGACGATTTCGCTTAAACCGTAGATGTCGTACGCCTTGATTCCCGACAGTTCTTCGATCTTCTGACGCATGGCTTCCGACCACGGTTCCGCCCCAAACGCGCCGATTTTCAGCGGGAGCTGGCGGACGTCGACGCCCTGTTCTCCGGCGGTGTCAAGCAGATGGAGGAAGAACGATGGCGTGCAGCAAATCGCTGTAACGCCAAAGTCTTTCATGAGCATAAGCTGACGAGCGGAGTTGCCTGTCGAGACCGGCAAAACGGTTGCGCCCAACGCTTCCCCTCCCTGGTGAGCGCCCAATCCGCCGGTAAACAGACCGTATCCGTAGCAGTTCTGAAGGACGTCGCCCTTCGTCATGCCGTAAGCCAAAAACGCTCGCATGACCGTTTCCGACCAGACGTCGAGGTCAGCTTGCGTATAGGCGACGACAATCGGTTTGCCCGTTGTTCCGCTCGACGCGTGAAGACGAACGATGTCGGACATCGGCGAGGCGAACAGTCCAAACGGATACGTGTCGCGCAAGTCGGCTTTGACCATAAACGGCAGCTTGGCGATGTCGTCAAT
>JAZRTH010000012.1:0-3928 GCA_045651945.1 Thermoguttaceae bacterium | reverse complement strand
TTAACGAGTTGATCAGCGCCGCTCAAAAAGAAAGAAATGTAACCAGCGTCGTTGTAACTCACGACATGACCACCGTTCGACATTGCGCCGATCGGGTTATAATGCTTTTTCCGAATGCGCTGCTTGGGCAAGATGAGCCTCAAAAAATTTTTGACGGTACGCCAGAAGAAATGGAACATTCCGACGATCCGCGCGTAAAACAATTTATACACGGAGAAGTTGGAGAACGATTATATATGCTATAATATAAAAAATATGCTATAATATAAATACCCATGGACGATTCAAACGAAACTGTTGGAATGAAATTCCGACTCGGACTGATGATTATAAGCGGTTTTGTGATTTTGGTTACGTTAATCGTGATATTTTCCGATTGGCATTCCATTTTCGCCGGGAACCGGTAGAAAGTTAACGATCTGTTCGACAATGCGCTGAGCGTCAAGGAAAATACGCCTGTTAAGCAGAGCGGTATTTTAATCGGCCGCGTTCGGAAAGTCGAACTTGTCGAACAGGGCGCGATGGTAACCGCTTTTATCGAAACGCAATACAAACTTTACGACAATCAGGTGTTTCGTTTAACGCTTAACATTCTCGGCGATGCCGAACTCAATGTTCTTCAGCAATCCCCTCGAACGGATGATACCCAGCTGATTAAATCTGGCGACGTCTTAGAGGGATATATGGCTCCCAGCATGCTCCAAATGGCAACGGACATGCAGGGAAACATTGTCGCAGCAATTGATTCCATAACCGATACAAGTCAAAAGCTCAATAAAATCCTCACCAGCTTTGACGAAGTTTTTATGGATAGCAAAGACGACTTGAAGGGGATGGTCAGCCAAATTCGAGATTTGGCTCAGCAAACGCGCGAGCTGATTGCCAAAACCAATACGATGCTTTCAGATCCGGAAGTTCAGGCGGGAATTCACGACACGATCGTCGCTCTCCCTCAAACGATTAACGACGCTAAAGACGTTTTTGCCGAGTTCAAAAAGACCGCTAACAAGGTCAACGGGCTGGCGGACTCATTTGGAAAGATACTCGATAATTCCGGCGATACGCTGGATGTAATCAATCAGGTTGCCAAAAAGACAGATCAGAGTTTGGGCGACTTAAACAACATCACTGGAACGATTTCTGACCGAAAAGGTATTTGGATGGAAAAGATTAGCCGCTCTCTGGACAACCTCGACAACGCCTTGCTGCAAATCAGCGAATTCACAACCACTCTAAACGGTACAGAAGGGACAATTGGACGTTTGGCAAACGATCCAACTCTTTACGAAAAATTGGAATCAACGCTTGACGAAATTCGAGACTTAAAACGTCAGCTTGAACCGGTTGTAACAAACGCTCAGGTTTTTTCAGATAAAATCGCCCGTCATCCAGAACAGCTGGGCGTTGCCGGCGCACTGCGAAACAACGGAGGAGCAAAAGGCGTCCCGCCGATTCCCTCTGATTTACAAACCGAATTCCAGCGGTTCCGCATGGAAAACGGCGGCTATGTAACCGATTCCAACGGCGTCATTTACGGACCGACGTACCAGCAGCCGTCAACCCAATGGCAGCCCGCCAGCACGTACTAAACTAGAACGTCAACGCCGTTAATCCAATTGATGTATTACGCTTTTTACAACGCCCCAGATTTCCAGTTCTGTTTCTTCTGAGAATTTAAGCGTTGGATAGCGGCGGTTTTCCGGGCGAAGTTCCACGTAAGAGCCGTGAATAATCAGCCGCTTTACGGTGAATTCCCCGTCGACAACGGCAATAACGACGTCGCCGCTGACCGGCTGCTGGCTTCTATCGACAATCAGCAGGTCGTCCTGATGAATTCCCGCTCCAATCATGCTGTCGCCGCCGGCGCGAACGAAGAACGTCGCGGCGGGATTGTCTATGAGATATGAGTTCAGATTGAGCGGCTGATCCATGAAATCTTCCGCCGGAGAAGGGAACCCTGCCTGAACGCGGGACAGCGCCAGCGGAAACGCCCTCTGATTCGGGTCAGGGCGGGTCAGGGCGGACGCAACCGGGGCGGCGGAATCCTTGAGAAACCGGAATCGACTCTGTACAACGCGGCTGCGAATCTGTCGGCAGGAAGGGGAAGACGTCTTTTTCATTTTTCTGTATTATACCAGCTTTGTCTTCCTGATTCAAGGCGGGGAGGCGAAGAATTACAATTTTCTTTCCCCGGCGCCTTGACAAATATCATTGTTCATAGATAATATTAATAAAAATGGCTCTTCCGGTAAGTTGGCGCCTATTGTTGTGAAACAGCTTTTAGCTTCTAGCCTCTAGCCCCTAGCTTTTGATGTTAACCTCTGACGTTAAAAGCTAAATCTGGAGGTTCAAATGCACAAGCTAATAGCTAGCGGCTAATAGCTAACAGCTTCTCAGGCGCCAAATTGTCGGATGAAACATAAAAATATGTGGAATGGGGAATAGTTTTTCGCCGTCTGCGAGCGCTGCCCCATTCTCTCCAATATACACCCTGTTTCCTTTAACTTTAACGGAGAATTCAATGGCAACTGGATTTGGAATCATTGGCTGCGGCATGATCGCCAATTTTCACGCAAAGGCGATTGCGTCCCTGAGAAACGCGAAGCTCGTTGCGTGCTATGACACTATACCGGCGGCGGCAGACCGACTTGCGGCTCAGACCGGCTGCAAGGCGTACTACGACCTTGACGAAATGCTCAAAGACCCCGGCGTTGAAGTCGTTACGATTGGGACGCCCTCTGGAGCGCACCGCGACCCGGCTGTCAAAGCGGCGCGGGCGGGCAAGCACGTCATCGTCGAAAAGCCTCTGGAAATCACGCTCAAAAAGTGTGACGAGATCATTGCCGAATGCGAAAAGGCGGGCGTCGTTCTGGGAACAATCTTCCCGTCCCGATTCCACGATTCGAGCGTTCAGATGAAAAAGGCGATTGACGCCGGACGATTCGGCAAGCTGACCATGGGCGATGCCTACGTCAAATGGTACCGCGCTCAAAAATACTACGATTCCGGCGCATGGCGCGGAACGTGGGCGTTGGACGGCGGCGGCGCGCTGATGAATCAGGCGATTCATTCCGTTGACCTGCTTTGCTGGCTCATGGGTCCGGTTGTCGAGATCCGCGCCCAGTGGGGCTTGCTCGACCACGTCAATATCGAAGTTGAAGACACGGCTGTCGCGACGCTGCGATTTGCCAACGGCGCGCTGGGCGTTATCGAAGCGACGACTGCGGCGTATCCCGGCTCGTTAAAGAAAATCGACATCTCCGGTTCCGCTGGCTCCGCTACGCTGGAAGAGGAAGACCTGATTCGCTGGGAATTCGCCAAGTCCAAGGCTTGTGACAAAGCGATTCTCGAAGGCATGGCGTCCAAAAAGAGTACAGGCGGCGGCGCTGCCGACCCGGCGGCGATCGGATTCCAGGGACACGCCAAGCTCTTCGCCGACGTCCTCAAAGCCATCAAAACCGGCGGCAAACCCGCCATCGACGGCATCGAAGGCCGCCGCGCCACAGAAGTCATCCTCGGCATTTACCAGTCCGCTGAAACCGGAAAACCCGTTCAACTCCCGCTGGTCAAAGACCCCGTACTCAAAGCAAGAAAGAACGGAAAAGTTACGCAATAGTCTTCCGTTGATCGCCTGAGTTAATTATAATCACTACGGATTTTTAAACACGAAAAACACAAAATAAGCGAAAATAACGACGTCATGTTTAATTAGTAATTAGTAATGAGTAATTAGTAATTAACGCAAGCGGTCAACAATGGGTGTTGGTTGTAATTTTGGTTAAAAGTTTTTTAACACGAAATACACGAAAAGAACGAAATAAACGAAAGGATTATTTTATAATCTAAAACTTTTCGTTATTTTCGCTTATTTTGTGTTTTTCGTGTTTAAAAATCCGTAGTGATTATAATTAACTCAGGCGATCAACGG
>JAZRTH010000011.1:0-1190 GCA_045651945.1 Thermoguttaceae bacterium | reverse complement strand
CGCCAGCGGACGCTGATTACTCTGATTATGCAGCGTACGCATATACACATACGTGTCCAATTTCTACGATTGACAACGCCGGCGGCATTCAATCCATTGGTCCGTTTGCATATCAAAATAACAATAACTGCGTTACCAATCTTCGCCTTGAAGCTCCGTTTGCAGACATCGCTGTTAAAGGCGCCGAGGAAACGACGGGATGGCGGGATGTGTTTATTACTTCCGATAAGCCGATTCATTATTACAAGTTTGACGACTCGTCAACGACGACCGTCAAAGATTACGGCTCCAGCCCTAAAGACGGTACGGCGACAAACGTAAACATGTCAACGATTTCGGAATTGAATCAGGTTGCCTCATTTAGCGGTTCCGGTTCCACGGTTTCCATTTTGGATTCTGAACCGATCAATGGTCCGTGGACTGCGGAATTCTTTCTCAATTCAGCTCAAATGAGCTCATGGCAGAGTTTGGCTCAGAGCGGCAGCTATTCTTTACGATGGAGTCAATATGGTCATCTTGGTACGCCCGGATTTACGGTATCAGGAGTTAAGGATTACTATTTTACGAATCCTGAGGGCGGCGCTTTTGATTATGAAATCCCAATAAACGAATGGCTTCATGTTACCTATGTCAATGACGGGGAAAGCATGTTGCTTTACATCGATGGGGAATTGGTAGGTAAAAACACTGAAAGGCTTATTCCGTTGCCGTATACTACTATTGGCGCTAATGGAAACAGCGGCTATTTTCAAGGTATGATTGACTACGTTGCTCTGTATAATCGCGCCTTGTCGGCGGAGCAGATTTGGCGTCACGCTCACCCG
The DNA here is from genome assembly GCA_045651945.1 of Thermoguttaceae bacterium. GTDB lineage: Bacteria > Planctomycetota > Planctomycetia > Pirellulales > Thermoguttaceae > RUG11551. The sequence continues at coordinate 366 of JAZRTH010000011.1, read as the reverse complement.
ATTCCGGAACCCGCAACCTGGGCGCTGCTGATTCTCGGCGCCGCAGGAATGTTGTACTTTCGTAAACGAAAATAGGCAATAGACAAGGCGAGCCGGGAACGTGAGTTCCCGGGCTTCAACCGCGTTAGCGGTTGAATTTTAATAGCCGTGGGTGAAACCCACGGAATAAAAGAACGTGCCCTCCCCCCTTATCGCTGCAGTATCTTTTCTCTTGTCCTCCCTTTATGGGGGAACAAGAGAAAAGAGTATTAGGCGATAATATTGTTTAATCTATTTTTTATATATTCTAAAGATGTTTTCCCTTCGTCCGAGGGTTAAAACCCACGGCTACAAATATTGGACCGCTACGCGGTTCTACGGGAAGCG
>JAZRTH010000010.1:0-2177 GCA_045651945.1 Thermoguttaceae bacterium | reverse complement strand
GGGAATGTATGAAAGAATCCCTTAGGGGAACCAAAGATAAATACCAGCAGGGCGTTGAGTTATGGAACGAATACCGCCAGAAGCATCCTGCGACGCCGGAATCCGCACTGGAGACGCTCCTGCAATGGAGTCTGGACGCTTATCGCGGCTTGGACGCCATGCAGTTTAAACAAACGCAGCAGGTTCACGCAATGGTTGACATGCTGGACGAGCTTTTCAGCAATTATCAATTAACGCAAAGCGGATCAATTGCTGATTAAACGCATATTCCCTGTTTCCCGCTAACCACTAATCCTTAAAGAGCATCGTTATGTTAGGGAAGACGATTTACATACAATTCGGTCAAGCTCTTACCTCCGCGTTTCGTTCCGCGCCGTTTTGGGGAGTTCCCTCGGAAAGCGCGGCTCCGGCGGTTTCGTTTGATGGCAGCGCTGTTGAACAATCTGCCCCAACCATATCGGATCAGCGCCGTGACGATAACTCAGCTTCGTCAATCGCCTCAATTTGTGCGCTTACGCCTTTTACTGACAGCGGAATTACAGGATATATTGCGAGAAACATTAAACGCGTTTTGCCGTGTCGATGGTCATGTACTTTTGATCCTGCGGAATTGGAAGAAAGCAAATCGAACGCTTACCCTTGGAACGCGTCAGACTGTTTGCTGATTATGGGACACGATCAGCCTGTTAAACCAAAGGTTTTTGCGGGAATACACGATTTTTTGAAAAACGGCGGACGGGCTATTTACTGGGGTTCCATTGCTCCAGACGACGAAACGCAGTATAAACTCACTGGCGCCAGACGAAGAAGCTGTCTTTCCAATCCTTGTGTAACAATTTCTGACGAATCGTCAGAACTGATTGAGGGAGTTCGAGATTTCTATCTTATTGGAAAAGTTCCGCGATTCACGTATTTAGCTCCCGACTGCCAGATTCTTTTATCAGGCAAAAGCAGCGGCGCTGTTACTCCTGTCGCCTGGACGCGAAACGTTGGCAAAGGGAAGCTGTTTTACTGCGGTTTGTCAGACGAATCCGACTGGCTTAGCGACGACTGCATAACGCTCATGCTCAACGCCGTCCGCTGGGCGTTTGAAAAGAACTAGGATTTACAACACACAACGCCAATACGCGGGATATCGTATGGCGTTGGCGCTTTAACTCCTCACCCCTCATTCCTAACTCCTCACTATTCTCTCCCCCTCCCCCATTGACGCCGCGGGCTATTTACGATAAAATCAATATATATTAGATTATCTGCCAAAGTAACCTTTGACCCTGACCAAAATATACATCCATGCTTTCCAAGCTGTCCACGTTTGCATTAATGGGTATCGACGCCATACCGGTTGACGTCGAGGTTGACGTATCGCCAATTATCAACAAGGGCGACGACTCCAAGGAAGAAAGCCAAAGCCGGTACACGATTGTCGGGCTGCCGGAAACGACGGTTCGAGAAAGCGTCTTTCGCGTTGACCGGGCAATGGTCAATTCCGGCATCTACCGAGATCCGATGAGGACGGTTATCAACCTTGCGCCGGCGGAACTTCCCAAACAGGCGGCGGCGTTTGATTTGCCCATCGCTGTCGGCATGATGGCGGCGGCGAATGCAATCTCTCAGGAAAAGTTTGGTCAGTACGCTCTGATCGGGGAACTGGCTCTGGACGGCGCTGTTCGCTCTGTTAAAGGCGCGCTGTCGATTGCTATTGAAATCGCAAAGCGTTACAAAGAGGGAACAAGCCAAATTCACGGCTTGATTCTTCCGCGACAAAACGCGCCGGAAGCGGCTGTCGTACCGGACGTTGACGTCATTCCTGTCGATTCGCTCGCTCAAGCTCTGGCTTTTTTAACGGACACGCTGCCCATCGAGCCGATGCAGTGCAATATAGACCAATGGTATGCAGAAGGCGGTCAGTACGACATCGATTTTTCAGACGTTCGCGGTCAGGAAATGACAAAACGGGCGATGCTGGTCGCCGCCGCGGGTTGTCACAACATCTTGATGATCGGACCTCCCGGTTCCGGCAAGACGATGCTGGCGAAACGCATGCCGACTATTCTTCCCCCTCTCACGCCAGAAGAGTCAATCGAAACGACTCGCATTTACAGCGCCGTCGGAGCGGTTTCTGCCGAGCGTCCGCTGTTTGCCGTTCGACCGTTTCGCGCTCCGCACCACACCAT
>JAZRTH010000009.1:0-5913 GCA_045651945.1 Thermoguttaceae bacterium | reverse complement strand
CAAAACCGCCGGGTTCCAGGAATGTTCCTGATCGAACGCCAGCTGACGTTTCGCCGTCCCGTCGCCGTTCATTAAAAACAGCGTCGCGATATGGGACGAGCCGTAAACGCACGGAACGCCCGCCATGATCGCGGTTGACGTATAGATGATTCTGCCGTCGGGCAAGTAACATGCGTCGTAAGAGTCGATGTCGGCTTCGTCGGCGGTGAGTTCCTTCGGCGCGGACTTGCCGTCCAGATTGTATTCAAAGACCTGCCAGCGACCGTTCTCTCCAATGGACGAGAACAGGATTTTGTCGGCATCCCAGTTCAAATCGACGTCCCCGACGAAAATCGGCTTTTCCGGCTTGTAGACGACCGGGACTTTCGACCAGTCCAGAGCCGTCGACGCTCCCTTAACCGGGATTCGGACAATAGCGTCGTCAAAACCGCTTTTCGGAAGAGAGGAGTTGCTTTCCCAGTTGCACGGCAAGCCCATTCGTGGGGATTTATACGACCGCTTGACAACCAGCAGCTCGGAAAAATCGCTGAGCAGCGGGTTCGACAGCGTCGCCTCGCGCTGGAGCTGGTTAAACCGGGCAATAATATCATTCAGCGACACGGAAACGGGTTCCGGCAGCGGCTTTCCATAACTCGAAATTACCGTCGGCAGAATCTTCGCCAAGTCCTTTTCGATGGAATCCAGCCGCGCCATAAAGTCCGTGGACTCGTACTCGTCCGGCCAAGAATCATACAGGTCGTTCAGCGCCAGACGCAGCGCCGCCGCCCTGCGGGGCAGCGCGTCTGTTACGCGATCAATGTACTTGGCTTTCATTTCCTCCTGGATTCTTTTCGCCGCCTCGATTTTTTCCGCGCTCCACGCCTTGTATTCCTCCGGGGTCGGGAAAAGCGACTGCGCCGTTTCCGGCGTCGTTAAGGCGAGCAGTTCCACGACGGAACACCAGTCTCTGGCGGTCGAATTTGCCTTGGCGGGCGTCCCGGCGTTGGCGGGATACGTGTTCCAGATTCTAAACGTAACGGTATCAAAGGCGATGTTGGAATTGACCGACATCGTTGTCAAATACGGTCCGGAATTGCAGCCGATAATCTTGTCACCCGAGGAAATCGTGAGCGTATAGCCCTCGGAATTGGACAGGACAATCTCGAAATCCTGATTGGCGCGCTGATCGGAATTGGACGTGCAAACGCCGACCCGTTCCAACTTCACCGCCTTGGGCAGACGATAGGAAATAACCGCCGGCTTCCCTCCTACCCAAACGCGACCGTCGCCAACCCAGACGCCCGCGGAGCCGTCCGTCAGCAGAGGGTTCTGCTCAGGATTGGAAAGCGTACTGGAAACCAGCTTGACGTTCGGCGTCGCCAGCGCGTTGACCGGCGTCATTTCGATAATTCGGTCGTTGATTTGAGTATGCCCATCGACGTCGCCCGAGAACGCTTCCTCTTGCCGAGTTTCCGTCTGACCGAACGCCAGCGCAGGTGTTATCGCCAAAACCAATGTTAGGAGAATATGAGTAGTCTTCATGGTATTGTTAGGGAGTAGGGAATGGGGAATTGGGAGTAGGGAATGGGTTCCCGTAATTCCTACGCTTATTTTAGTCTAATTTCTGATCAAAGTCAACCGACGTTCAAATATCATTTTGCGACAGTGAAAAGGGAGGGAACTTCGACCATCGGTTACGACGCTTTCTAAGTATACAAGAAAAAAATATGAGAAAATTTCTGAAAATTTTGTTTTCGCCCCCTTGACCGAACCGGATTTTTAATTATAATAGCGCAAAATTGTTGCAATAATTTTATTCATCTTTAACCCCAAAGGAAGTTCATGTATAATTAACCCGACGCTTGGTATACCTTAAAAACGCCGTGTTTTTAAGGCTCCCGCCAAGAACAGCCCGTGTTTAATTACTTGATACAGCCGCCGCTCTCTAAAAGCCGGTCAGAAGTAAAAATCGAAAGCTGTCCTGGTATTTTTCCTGCCAACTCCATTTTAAGGACATTTTAGGATTTTACCTCTGCTTCTATTGCCGAAGCTGATTTTTCCTTGGAAATAATTTCCCTAACCTTTTATTTCCACTCAAATTATACATATTTCCCGCGAGTTAAGATATTTTTTTCCGTTTTAATTACCATTTAACTACAGGTTTATTCATGGCAACGAAAGAAATTCGACGTCTGAATCCGAAGGAAACGCGCCATTTTGGCAAAGAGCGTTTCGCCGTTCCGATTCCTGACTTGACCAGTTTGCAGACCTACAACTACGAACGCTTTTTACAGTACGGAGTTCCCAAGGAAAAGCGCGAAGACATCGGTCTGGAATCCATTTTTCGAGAATTCTTCCCGATTGAGAATCACGACGGGAAAGTTTCTCTGGAATACGTAGATTACGAGCTTTGCCCGCCTCGTTACGAACCGGACGAATGCCGTTTGCTCAAACTGACGTACGGTCGCCCGCTTCGCGTTAAGTTCAGACTGTATCGCGAAGGAAAAGACACGCTGGAATCGGAAGTTTTCCTGTGCGACATCCCGATCATGCTCGGCGGCGGCGAGTTTATCATCAACGGTTCAGAACGCGTCGTTGTCAACCAGCTTCACCGTTCTCCCGGTATTGACTTCATCACCGACGAAGACAATTCAGACCGTTACGCCTATTCCTGCCGCATCATTCCGGAACGCGGCAGCTGGATTGAAATCAACATTTCCAAAAAGGACTCGCTTCAGCTTCGCATTGACCAGAGCCAGAAATTCTCAGCCATGACTCTGCTTCGCGCCATGGACAGCCGTTTTTCGTCCACGCCGGCGTTGATGAAAGAGTTCTACGGCGATTCGGTTGTAACGGTCAAAACGAAGACCGTCAAAGACGCGGAAAAGCTGGTCGGCATGTACGCCTTAGACGACATTATCGTTCCCACTGGCGAAGAGGCAGGAAACGTTCTTCTTAACTTTGGAGAAGCCATCTCGGAAGAAACAGCCGAACGCATCGCCAATTCCACCATTGATTCGCTGGAAGTCATTCCGAAGCCGAAAAACATGATGATTATCGAGTCCATCAAGGACGACATGTCGAAATCTCATGAAGACGCTTTGTGGCAGATTTACAAGCGTCTGCGACCGGGCAACCCCCAGCTGCTGGAAAAGGCAAAACAGCTCTTCCAGGAAAAGTTCAAGGATTTGTCCCGTTATCGTCTTGGTCTGGTTGGTCGATTCAGAATCAACCGCAAGCTCAACCTGAACGTAGACAAAAACGAGCAGGGTTTGACAACGACAGACCTCGTTTCCTCTTTGAAGTACCTTATTCAATTGTGCGACAAAGACCCCAGCGCCCAGTTGGACGACATCGACCACTTGGGCAACCGTCGTTTGAGAACCATCGACGAACTGGCTGTCGACGAACTCCGCAAGGGATTCATGAAACTGACGCGCACTGTCAAAGAGCGCATGAACATGAAGGACCCGTCCGAGCTGTCTCCGCAAAACCTGGTCAACCAGAAGAGCATTTCCTCTACGGTAGACTTCTTCTTCGGCCGCGGCGAATTGTCACAGGTTGTCGATCAGACCAACCCGCTGTCCATGCTTACGCACGAACGCCGTCTGTCCGCTTTGGGCCCTGGCGGTTTGAACCGTAAACGCGCGGGTTCCGAAGTTCGAGACGTTCACCACTCTCACTTCGGTCGAATTTGCCCCATTGAAACCCCTGAAGGTACAAACATCGGTTTGATTTCGTCTTTGGCGACGTACGCCGCGGTAGACGAATTCGGGTTCCTTACCACGCCGTATCAGGTTGTTAAAGACGGCGTTCTTCAGGACGACATCCGATGGCTCCGCGCCGACGAGGAAAAAGACCTCTTCTTCGCCCCGGCGGACGTTCACATTCAGGACGGACGCATTGTCGGCTGCGATCAGGCAATCGGCGCCAACGTCGTTGGACGCAGAAACGGCGAATACGAAACCGGCAGAATCAAGGACGTCAACTTCATCGACGTTTCTCCCTGCCAGATGGTCGGCGTTTCCGCCGGTCTGATTCCGTTCCTTGAACACGACGACGCCAACCGAGCTTTGATGGGTTCTAACATGCAGCGTCAGGGCGTTCCGCTGCTTTGCAGCGAGGCTCCGATTGTCGCTACCGGCATGGAAGAGCCGGCTGCTCGCAACTCCAGCCTGCTCATCCGTTCAAGACGCGCTGGTAAAGTCACCTACGTAGACGGCATTCGCTGCGTCGTTACCGGTCCGGTAGACAAAGACGGCAAGGTTATCGAATCCGAACAGTACGAAGACGAATACGTCATGCGCAAGTTCGTCAGCCTCAACGACCAAACCTGTCAGAACCAGCGTCCGATCGTCAAACCGGGTCAGATTCTGGCTCAGGGCGACATCATCGCTGACGGCGCCGCGATCGACCACGGCGAGCTGGCTTTGGGACGCAACGTCCTTTGCGCGTTTATGGTCTGGGAAGGTTACAACTACGAAGACGCTATTATTCTGTCCGAAGAACTCGTTCAGAACGATACGTACACCAGCATCCATATTATTGAACTGGAAAAAGAAATCCGCGACACCAAACTGGGTCGTGAAGAGTTCACTCGAGACATTCCCAACGTTTCGGAAAAAGCTCTCCGTAACCTGGACGAAAACGGCATTGTCCGCATCGGAACGTACGTCCGCCAGGGCGACATTCTCGTCGGCAAGGTTTCGCCCAAGTCCAAAACGGAACTCACGCCGGAAGAAAAGCTGCTTCACGCTATTTTCGGCCGCGTTGGCGAAGACGTCAAGAACGACTCGCTGGAAGTTCAAAGCGGCGTTGAAGGCATCGTTATCGACACGCAGCGCATCGCCCGCAAGAGCACGCTTTCTCCTGAAGAGAAGATCGAATTCGATACGATTCTGGCTCAGCTGGAAGCGGAATATTACGAAAAGATTGCCGCCAAGTTCTCCGCCATGATTCAGGCGATGGAAGAACTTCTCGGTCAGCCGATTCACTCCCTGGCTGGAGAATCCCTTATCGAAGACCTCGAATACAAAACCGTTGCTGAAAACGCCAATTCGTTCAATCCGGAACGTACAGACGTTTGGAAGTCTCTGACGGAAAAGCAGCGCGAACAGTACGTCAGCATGTTCCGCAGCAAGTATCCGCAGGTCAAAGAACTCCTCGAAACCCTGGAACGCAAACGCAATTCGCACAAACGAGGCGACGAGCTTCGCAACGGCGTTTTGCAGACGGTCAAGGTTTTCATCGCCAACAAACGCGTCCTGTCGGTCGGCGACAAGATGGCTGGTCGTCACGGAAACAAAGGCGTTATTTCCAAGATTATGCGCCGTGAAGACATGCCCTTCCTGGCAGATGGAACTCCGATTCAGATTCTTTTGAACCCGTTGGGCGTACCTTCTCGTATGAACGTCGGACAGGTTTTGGAAACGCACCTTGGCTGGGCGGGCGCAACGCTCGGATTCAAGTCCATTACGCCGGTATTTGACGGCGCTAAAGAGTCCGAAATCAACGACCTGCTGGAAAAAGCCGGTCTGCCCCGCAACGGCAAAGCCCGTCTGTACGACGGCCGCACCGGCGAACCGTTTGATCAGGAAATTACCGTTGGGTACATTTACATGCTCAAACTTCACCACCTGGTAGACGACAAAGTTCACGCCAGAAGCACTGGTCCTTACTCCATGATTACGCAGCAGCCTTTGGGCGGAAAAGCCCGTTCCGGCGGTCAGCGATTTGGGGAAATGGAAGTCTGGGCTTTGGAAGCGTACGGCGCCGCTTACGTCCTTCAGGAACTCCTGACGGTCAAGTCGGATGACGTCGACGGTCGTACCAAGATCTACGAATCGATGGTCAAGGGCGAAAACACGCTCGAAGCCGGAACCCCGGCGAGCTTTGACGTTCTGACTAACGAAATTCGCGGTCTGGGTCTTAACA
>JAZRTH010000008.1:0-17896 GCA_045651945.1 Thermoguttaceae bacterium | reverse complement strand
AAAACTTTTTGAGCAAATCGTCAAAGAAAATGCCGACGTAAATCCTGCAAGCGTTCCGGAAAGCGCCGCAATGGCAATTGCTGAATCGTGGTTTTATTTGGGGGAACTGGCATTTCAGAAAGAAAAATATCGAGATGCAATCACTCAATATTATAACGTTATTTACGGCTATAAATTCCCCGAGCTTCAAGGGGATTCCTGTTACGAAGCCGCTCGGTGTTTTGAGTCCCTTAAACAGGTCAATCAGGCTCGAAAAATGTATCAAAAAATCCTTGACGATTATCCCGGCTGTTCCAAAGCCAAGTTCGCCAGGACTAAACTTCAACAATTATAATAAGATGTATTAAGTATTAAGCGCTTAGCGCCAAGTAGTAAGTGGTAAGTGGTAAGTGGTAAGTTTGAGCTGCGCTTGTGTACTAACCACTAACCACTAACCACTAAAAACTACTGCCTATTGCCTAAGTTACTCGCAACCCACTAACTTATTATGAAACGTATTTTAACGCTGTCGTTTATTTCATTGTTTTTGACTTTTCCAGCCTTTGCTCAGGACGACGCTTTCCCGCCTGTTCCCGACGATGTTGCAGATGTGGAGTCGTTCGTTCCGGTTGCAGAAGAAGATTCAACCCCCGATTCTCAACCCGCCGAAGACGCCTTTCCTCCTGAAACGGAGGCAAGCGTTCCCGATGATAAAGATCTTCCTGTTAGCGATCCCGGCAAGATGGCTCTTAAAGATTTGGAAGAGGGCGATAAAGAAGTCGCCCAGCGGGAAGAAGAGGAGCGTTTGGCAAAGGAAAAAGAGCAGGCAGATCTGGACGCCAAGAAAAATCAGGTTCCGAAAATTGAGATTCTTGAACTTATCAAGTCCGGCGGTTTTTTGATGTGGCCTATTGGAGCGCTTTCCGTTTTGGGATTGATGTTCGCTCTGGAAAGATTTATTGCTCTTCGCCGCGGCGCGATTATGCCTCGCCGTCTTTTCAAACAGATGACTCCTTATTTGGAACCGAGCAAATTCTCCCCGATGGCGATTTGGGCGATTTGTGAAAAATATCGTTCGCCTGCTGCGAGAGTGATTCAGGCGGCGCTTTTGAAAATTGGTCGTCCGCTGCCGGAAATCATTTCTGCAGTCGAGTCTGCCAAACAGGACGAGGCAACCAACATGTACAGAAACGTCCGATGGTTAACGCTGGTTTCGTCTCTGGCGCCGTTGCTGGGGTTGTTGGGAACTGTCTGGGGTATGATTCAGGCGTTTTACATTACCGCCAATCTGGAAATCGGCGCCAACCGCGCTGAACAGCTTTCCTCTGGCATCTACGTGGCTTTGGTTACGACAGCCGCCGGTTTGGCGGTTGCTATTCCTGCCGCGTTAATCGCTCACCTGTTTGAAGGGCGAATTCTCAAAGCGTTCCATAAACTCGATTCCAAACTTTTGCCGCTGTATGACGTTTTGGAAAAACAGGAAGGCAAACCGAGAATTTCGTTAGCTCAATATCAGGCGAAAAGGTAACGCTCTTTTATCGCCGCATTTTCAGACGTAACAAATGAAAAAGCCCGCTGACCAAACGGTTTAGCGGGCTTTTTAATATCTCAACGACTCGAAGTTAACGATATACGATCGTTTTAAAGCTTGCAAAAATCACCAGACAACGCGTCTAAATGAAAAAAACTTCAAGCCGGTTGAATCCAAAACTAAAAGTATTGATTCAGTTTCTGCAATCATTCAACCAGCTGATCAAACAACTGATTGAATTCCGGCATTTGTTTGTCGAGGAATTCGATCCATTTTTGCGGGTTCCAGATTTCTATACAAACCGCCGCGCCAACGATAATGACTTCGTCGTTCTGGCTGACGCCTAAAAATTCCCGAAATCCTTCCGGAATGAGCATGCGCCCTTTGGCGTCGAGCTTCAGTTCTTTGTGCCGGGTGGAAAGGAGACGTCCGAGGTTTTGAACCAGGTCAATTCGTCCTTCCATTTTTCCCATCTGGAGTTTTCGCTGAATCAGTTCGACGCCTTGCGAAAGCTTGGCTTTCCAGTTAACGGCGTTCCACAAACTCAGACATCCCGTTCGTTCTTTGGCGAGTATGCAGCTGGCGGAATTATCCTTTGCGGAAGGCGCCAACGCATGAATCAACGAGGCGGGAAGCGCCAGTCTGTATCGTTCGTCCAAGGCGCGAGTAAACTCGCCTTTTATGAGAACGTCGGCAGCAGCGGCATTATTAACGGACACGAATTCCTGAAATTGTTTTGACTTTCATCGAAACAATCCATTCGTTCGCGAAAGTCTTGGCAATTCCCGGCATGAAAAAGCTCCGTCTTTAAATACCGGCTGAAATCCCACGTAAAGTATCGATTTCTTTTAGTTGGTGGGTTGATTTCCCACAATCAACAATTTCAGTATAGCTTACTTTTTTGACTTTGCAAGGGTCTGGAGAGCCTTTTTTGTAAAAAAAGGGGAAAATTTTTAAATTTTTTTGAGAATCTTGTTTACAAGCGGATGTTTTCCCGTATCATTCCCCGTGGGAAACCGTCCCACAATGCTTATGGAGTGCGACGCCTTGGCGTCGCTTTCGTAACCAAAACCGCCGAGAACAACGAATAAAGTAATTCGCGCCAACAACGCAATGAAAATAATCAAATCTTACAAATCGTAATTTGCACGAAATACATTATTGGTAATTCTCAGCATTACCCTTTAAAAGCGGCGGCAAGCCGTCGCACTCCAAACTCAAACTACAGACGCGTCTTCTTCTTGACCCTCTGAGGCAATCTCTTTGCCAAGCTTCGCGCCGAAATGAGCCGGGTCGTCGGCATTGTTCTTGACTTCCGTCAACGTTGAATAGGTTGGCGCGTCCTGCTTAATTTGATATTGCGTAACGCTGGGGAAGGCAAAGCTGACGCCCAGACGGTTGGCAAGACGAATAACGTCCAGAATCAGCCGCTGGCGCGATGCGTTTTCTTCGTCTGCGCTGTGCGCGATAAAGAAGCAAACCAGAAGAATGTTAATGCTCGAATCTGCCAGTTCGTTTACAGCAACGCGAATGTCGTCTTTTCGGGTATTGGGATACGATTCAATCAGAGCGCGAATTCCGCCGCAGAACGCCTCAATCAATTCTACGGGCGTGCCGTACTCTATGCCAACAAACGTTTTGTAACTGCGATACTGACGTCGTCCCATGTTATCAATCGTACTGGTCGCCAAAGAGCTGTTGGGAATAACAATCAGCGAATTGTAAAATGAACGAATTCTGGTGGAACGAAGTCCAATGGATTCGACGGATCCCTCAACGCCGTTGACGACAACCCAGTCTCCGATTGTAAACGGCTGATCGAGGAGAATCGTCAAGCTTCCAAAGAAGTTGGCGATGGTCTGCTGCGCCGCCAAGGCGACGGCAATACCGCCGATGCCCATCCCGGAGATAATCCCCAAAGCTGAAAAGCCGAAGACCTGAGCAATTCCAATCACGCCGAGGAAAAACGCCAGACACTTCAAACAGCGGTTGGTTAACTCAACCAGGACGTTGCCGGTTTTGTTGGAAGACCGAACAAAACGTCTTCTCAACCATTCCGCGAAAACGTCGCACAAACGAATCAAGGATATCATCGCCAAAACGATGCCGAGAGGATGAATAATCCACCTTGCCCATTGAATTACGTTTGGCGCCACGTGGACGAATACCAGACCCCGATACCAAATATACAGCATCGCCAAACCCGCCAACGGATTCAGCGCTCGTTTTATCAGTTCGATATAGTTCTCGCCCAGTTTGACAAACCGTAACGGCATAAGTATTAAATACACCGTTAAAACCGGAGCTATCAGATAAACCAGATATCCAATAATGAAAAACGTAATGAGGATAATCCATTGAATATACATCATTCCCCAAAACGTCTGGAAAACGCTTTCCGGGAGGTATTTCATCCATCCTTTTTTAGCAAAAACAGGCGGTTGGTTCTCTATAAGTTTATAGTTGTTTTCAATATTGGCAACCGTTGCCGAGGCGAATTTCCAGGCGCCGTCCGGCTGTTTGACAAGCAAAATCGCCTCAAAATCTTTGTCGGGCCAGATAAAATACCTGTCTTTATCGTACGGATCAGGAATCTTTTTAACAGAAAACTTTTTCAAACGAATAAGAATCTGTTCCAAATGATAGACGAGCATGTATTTTTCAACGTCTTGGACGTCTGACGGCAGCTTGGATAAATCCATCGTCAACAGGGCGTCGTCGTAATTGCGTTTAAATGTCGATTCCAAAAAGAATTCTACCATAGCGCGGGGACTCTGAATTCTTTGGAAAACACGCAGCGCGTTGGCGTCGACTGGCTTTTCTTCGGTTTTAGCCGATTCTTCTGCTGTCGATTCCGCCGGAGAATCCGCCGGGTTCGGTTCCGCGGACGTTTCTTTTTCCGCAGAGGTTTCTTTTTCAGCAGGCTCTTCTACCTCAGCAGACGCGTCTTTTCCAACAGACTCGGACGGCTTTGACATTTCAGCCGGATAGACTTCGCGAGGAATCTTGTCTTCTGGAATTTCGTCTTCTGAAAAGTCCTCAACTTCTACATTCTCTTCATCTTCTTCTGAATCGGCTTCGTCAGCGTCAGCCGAAACTTGTTGAATTTCGGACTGCTTCAGTTTGGAAGAGATGACCTGATCAGGATCAGGCGCGTTTGGGAAGATATCCAAATAGGCTTTCTGAAAGACGGCAAGCGGGCTTTGTGTCGCGGAAGAAATAGCCTCGTTCGGGTTATCGTTATCCGTTTGCGCCTTTCCGAAATTGGTAAAGGTCAGAATGGTTAATGTAAACAAAACGACGCTCAACAGACGAGCAATCGTCCAACGGGTAGAAATTGAGTATGACGTCCTTTTCATAGCAACTGTAATATTAATAGGGGGTTAGTTGGTATTGAGTACAATGGAATTAAGCGCTTTGCATCTTATGCGGGCATAAGCGCTGTTATCTTGACTGATATATAGCAAATTTTAAAAGATAGAAAAAGAGCAATTTATAAGAATATGCAGTCGCCGAAGAAAAGAAAAAACGCAGGACTCTGGAGGGCTTTTTTCAGATAACTGCCCCGAGTCCTGCGTTTGGAACGGACTTTTACAGTCCGGCAGATTTATTGTCGTTTTTTGGGATTAGTGTATTTGGAATTAAGCCGCGTTTTTTTCTGCGGAGTCGGCAAGAGCTCGTAGTGAGCCGGTTCAGGCGCAGGGGTTTCCGGCTCATTCTCTTCAGCCTCTTCATCCGGTTTGATTTCTCCCAAACTATAAGACGTTCCGCTGAGCTGAATGCCCAAAATTGTGTCGTAAGAACCGTAGACGCGATCGGCAGACGCAGCGCTGGCAGCGGCAGACGCCGTGACGTTATTCTGCGCGTTTTGCGCCGCCAGATCGGCAGCCAATTCGTCTGAAACTGCGTATCTGTCCTGGTAGTACGGACTGAGATGGTTGCTTGGCGGAGCAGGAATGCTGGAAGCAACCGCTACGCGAAGCGTATAATCTGTATACAGACCGGAAACAATCGCATCGTTGTTATACATAATTTCCGTCCCGCGAACGGTGATATTATACACGCCTGCCGGGTACATATAAGGAATTGACCAGCTGACAAGTCCGGTCGTTGCGTCGAGGCTGACGCCCCACGGCGCGTCGATGAGCGTATATGTAATCGCGTGGGCGGAAGCGTCCGGGTCAACGGCTTTGAAGGAAACCGTCAGATTTGAGCCGGGATAGACGACGTTCGTTCCTGAATTAGCCGGGCGGACAAACTTTGGCGGGTTGTCGATTTCCGTCACGGATACTGTCAGCGTTGTTGAATCGCTCGACGCCGCGTCAGAAACGTTGACAGTAAACGTATATTCCTGACCTCCCTGCGCCTCTGTTGGCGTCCAGGTAATCTTTCCCGTTGAAGCGTTAATCTTCGCGCCTGCTGGAGCGTCGTCTGACAAAGACCACGTCAGAGATCTCCAGGAAACGCCGCTTGCATTTGTCGTTGGCGTAACAGTCAAGGTTGAGCCTTCTGTAACTTCCATCGGGGCAAGATCGTTAATCTGAATCGCCTCGACAACGGTCAGCGTAAAGCTGTAATCCGTATATAAGGCTTGAGCGTCATTCTCCGTTGCACGGACGGTAAACGAATAGTTCCCCGCTGCCGTATTGGCGGCTGGCGTCCAGGTGAATTCGCCGGTTGACGGATTAATCGTCGCCCCGCTGACGGCGTTTCCAACTAAGGAATACGCGATTCCAGCAGGCGGAGCGTCCGGGTCAACCGCATTGAAGTCAATCGAAACGCTGTTGAGCGGCGTAATCGTTCCCGGTTTGCCGGAGAAGACGACCGGCAGCGTTGGATTGTCGAATACCGGCGCGTTGTTGGCTTCCACTGCCGTAAAGACAACGTTTTGAGAAACGGAGCCAACGCCGTCTGATACTGTCACGGTAACCGTATAGCTGTTCCCGCCCTGCGCTTCTGAGGGCGTCCAGGATATTGTCGCCCGACCGTTGGTAGAACCGGGGGTAATCGTCATGCCGTCCGGGGCGTTGGTCAAACTCCACGTCAGCGTTTGCTTTGGGACGTCGCCGTCAGTCGCGGAAACGGTCAACGTGAGCGTTTCTCCCTCATTGACGGTTTGATTTTCAATTGTCGCTATAACGGGAAGCTGATTGACTTCTTTAACGGTGATCTTGAACGAAACCGTTCGAGACGCGTTTTGATCGTTACTAACTTTGAGCTTGACAGTATATGGACTGCTGACGCCGCCCTGCTGCTCGGTAGGCGTCCAGGCGAGGAACCACTTTCCACCCTCGGTTTGCGGCGCGTTGAGCGTCAAACCGCTTGGGGCGGAAACAAGTTCAATCTGCGTTACGTTTTCAACGTCCAGTTCGTACGTCCACGCTTCCAGTTCGTTAATCGTCTGATCTTCAACGACAATTGACGGACCTTCCGTTACAGTTACGTCGTAAGACTTTTGAACAAAGTTGCCCGCGGCGTCCGTCGCTTTGACGGTAATTGATTCCGGAACGCCGGCGGTAAAGTCCGGAGTCCAACTGATAACGCCAGTCGTAGAATTAATCTTCATTCCGCTTGGCGCGTCAACCAAAGAGTAACTAATCGCATGCTCGTCTGTCGCGCTTGCCGTTGACGTAAACAGGACGCCTTCAGTCATAACGTTGTTACTCAACTCGTCAGCCAGAACCGGAAGAACCGTATCAACGTCGATTGTCAGGGCGTTGGACATCGCGCCCATGACGTCGACCAGAACAGCGCCGTCTTCGGTCTGAACGGTCGCTTGTTGCGGCTGCGCTATTGTAATGAGGTGTTCGCCGTCTGTCAGCGTCCAGCCGTAGGTGGACGTTACAACTCGAGACGGAACGACGACGTCGCTTTCAATTCCGATTACGTTGTTATCGGAAAACAGACAGACGGGTTTGCCCGGCGTCAGATTCTGTCCCAGGAACGACAGCGTTGTAACAGTGTTGGAGTTGTCTTTGTTAGTAACATACACATCGTCCGGACCCAGACCTGACCCGGCGACAAATTCCAGCGTCGGCGCGCCGGAAACGGCGTCTTCCCAGGCGTCCTGACTGATAATGTAAACCTTAACGTCTTGCGTTGACGTCAGCGTCTGTCCGGCAACCGTTTTGATTGCTGTAAACGTAAACGAAGCGCTGTCGCCTTCGATAGCGGCTTGCGGCAATTTCATGACGATTTCGTACTGAGTGTACAAATACTCAGAGCCGTCGTCGCTGTAAATCAACATGGAGCGACCGCGAAGCGTAGACGCGTCAAACCCGGCAGGAATGCTGCTGGGATACAATGTAATTTGTGAGTTTGTGGGGTCGGGGTCATAAGCCTGAACGGTGAACATAATCCACTGCCCGGCTGTTCCCGCCTGATCGTTGGTTGGATAGAAAATCGGATTGTCCTGCGTCTCGTTGACTTCGATGGCAACCTCAATTGTTGAGAATTTCCCTCGGCCGTCCGAGGCGCACAAAATAAGGGAGTATTGATTGCCGCCGCACTCTTCGCCGGGCGTCCATGTCAGAACGGCTCCGCCGTTAGCGTCGGTTTCAGACAGCGTCAGCTGATCGGCGATGGATTGCGGAGCGTACAAAATCGACCATGTTACAACGTCGCCCTCGTCCGGGTCAGACGCGCGCAGCTGAAGCGTAAGCTGTTCGTTTTCAAATGCCTCTGCAACGCCGTTGATCAGCAGACACGCATTGCCGCCTTCCCAGCTGGGAGTGGAAAACAGCGGATCGAGAATCGTTGGCGCATTGGCGTCGTCTGAGGAAAAGACGTTTACAGTCAAACCGTCCAGAGCGTCGCTTTCCAGTCGTTTATTGGTAATTCGAGTGTTGCCAACGGAAACGTCGGTTGTCAAAACCTGCTTGACAGAAAAATCGTACGTTCCGTAGTTCAGCGTAACGCCAGAATTCATCGGGACTGTAACGGTTCCATTTGTATTGACGCACGTTGCTGACCCAATGCAGGTTTCCTCGCCGTTGATTGTCGTCCAGACTTCGACCGTCATGCCTTTTGTCGCGCCGGTTACGTCAAACTTTAAGCCGGATCGTTTGCTGGTTTCGTTGCCAGATTCCTCGGAGCCGTAGCTGGACGGATTGAGCGTTAGCCCCGTCGGCTTGGACGGCAGAATATAAACCGGCGTCATCTGGGAATCCCCATAATTCCAGTCGGCGTCCTCTGTTCCCGCCGCGACGACGGTATACCAGTTATAAACGCCGGGTTCCAGATACGCGTGAGTGGATTGGTTTTGAGTATAAATCTCGTAGTATCCGGTAGACGAATCAAACGAATAGCAATAGGTTAGCAGTTCAGACGAGCCTTGCTTATACAAACCCATCCAGTAATAGATTGTATCAGAATCGATGTCTTTGGCGTTAACCAACCCGTTGACGTACGCAGCTGACTGCCCAGACTGTGACAGAGGAATAACGATTTCCTTCGCGTTGAAATCCGTGATGAAAGGCTTGGAGTTGGTTGAATCCGCTTTGGAAATATTGACTTTCACGCGGACGTCTTCCGATACTCGCCCTGTACTATCGACTGCCGTAACGGTCATGTAAGTGGTGTACGGCTGATCGGTTGTAACTTTCAGATTTGACTTGAGCGAAACGGTCGCCCCGACAGACGTCGTACCGTTGTTGGCGGTGGCGAAGGCGTTCCCTTCGACGATTTCAGCGTTGACAACCGTAATCGGCGTTGACGGCCAGTCGCTGTACTGATACTGCTGTCCGTTAATTGTAACAACGTGAGTTCCCGTTTCAACGGCGCTGATAGCGTCGAGAACTTCGTATCCGGAAACCAGCTTTCCAAAAATGGACAAATCGGAATTCAAGCTGATTTGTTTGCCGTCGGTGATGTAAAACTGAGCTGTGTTTGCATCGTTTCCAGCGAGGGTTGTCGACGCCGGAAGAAATCCAATCAACCCTCTGGTTGTATGCTGAAGCGACGAGTTGAAATTGTCGTCGATGGTTGAGTATTCCTCTGCAATGTACTCGTTGGACGAGTTGAACGAACCGCCATAAATCAGAGCGCCGTTTTTGACATAGTCAATGAGCGTCTGATTGTAAAAGCCGTCGTTAGCCGCTTCGATTGCTCTGGCGACGGAATCCGGCGCCTCGTTGGGAAACAGTTCAAAGACCATCGTTCCCGACTGGGAAACCCCTTGAGCGTTCGTCCACGTTACCCGCATTTTCAAATATGGATTGCTCTCGGCGGTAATATCCGTTCTTTTCCCGGCAGAAACGGCGGCGCTGAGATAGCTGGTATTGTCTGGCGTAACGCGAAAATAGATTTCGTCCCCGTCGGCGTCAGTCGCGGTAAGCGGAATCTGATACGTCGCCCCGGAGGTTATGTCAACCGAATAACAGCCTGCCTGCTGGTCGTAATCCAAAGCGGATAAATCCAGAACCGGGACGGCGTCCAACAATGCGCGCTCCTCCAGCGCTTCAAACTGAATGCGGCGTCCCTGCTTAACGGATCGGCGTGATTTCTGGTTTGTCATTCCCAAAATTTTGCTCCATTTGGAAAGAAACTGTTTCATAACGAATTTTGATGGTAATCGACTAATAAAAATCGAGATTCCAGCTCTTTTAAGGCGAAAACGCCGCCAAGCTGTTCGTTCCTGAACTCCTAACGCGCTATTTCACTGCGTCTAACATCGGTATATATATTAATTCTCTTAATTTAGAGGTCGTCAATTCAAATAAGTTCCCCTATGTTCTCTATAATATACACGATATTATTTAGAATAGCAGAAAAATCATGCGTTTACCACGGTCGACCTATTGTCAATAACTGATATAATCGGTATAATAGAAACAATCGTATATTAATATACTGCAAGGGAAACGGAAACCGGGATTTAGAATTGCGAAGCCACGTGCGGGAAACGAGTAACGACCGACGCGTTCAATCAACGGGAACGGATTTTGACGTTCTCGCTGAGGGGACGTTTGCTAACGTTGAACCGGAAGAATTCCCGACGTCCTCGCCGACAAACTGGGTCTGGACGCCGCCTCCGACAGAGCCGGAACCGTTTGCCTACATGCCCTCAGCGCTGGTTCTGACCTTTCTGACGGCAGGAGCGATTCTCGATAATTTCGTTTTTCACTGGTCGTGGCGAGTTTGGCTCAACGTCGGACTGCTGACAATGCTGTTCTGGTTCGGGTCAACGTTTCTCAAACAGAAGCGCCGTCGCGTTCTCGGGTCGGTTTTGATATTCGTCATTCTCTCTTCCGTTGGCGGGATGTGGCACAATTGTATCTGGAACGTCTATCCTTGTGTTGACATGTTCTCCCGCTGCTCAGAAAAGCCCTGTTCATGCGTCATGCGAGGAACTATCCTTGACCCGCTGCGTCGGACGCGTTCTCCGCAAGGGTTTTCGCCGATTCCTGAATACGACAAAACCGTCTTTACCGTTCGAGCGAACAGCGTTCGTTCTGGGCAGACGTGGACGCCGGCAGACGGGAAAGTTCGCGTTTCTGTAACAGGACATCTGCCTGGCTTTGAAGTCGGGGACGTAATTGAACTTGTCGGTACGTGCAGCCTGCCTAACGATGATTCCACCGGTCGATTCAATTATCGTGATTTTCTCCGCAGCCGCCGCGTCTTGACTGTTATGACGGTTCGCAGTCCAGACGGGGCGACTCAGCGCGCTCAAGAGCGTCAGGCGTCCTTTCAAGCCTGGATTGGATCCTGTCAGCGCAAAGCTCAAGAGGGGTTGGAAAAGCGGTTTTCCATAACGCGCCAGGCGCGCCTGGCGTCCGCCTTTTTGTTGGGAAACAGAAACGATCTGCCGGAAGGCGTGGTTGAACAGTTTCAGGAAACCGGGACAATTCACGTGTTAGTCGTTTCCGGGCTTCACGTCGGGATTTTGACGACGCTTCTGCATTTCGCGCTCAGTTTTGCGCCGCTGTCGCGAAAAGTTCGATACATAATCGTCTGCGTGATGATTCTGTTTTACATAGAGCTTACCGGCGCGCAGCCTCCGGCGGTTCGAGCAGGCGTTTTATGTCTGACGGCAACCATCGCGCTTGCGTTCAATCAGCGTCCGCTGTCTTTTAACGTTCTTGCGTTGTCAGGGATAATCGTTTTGATTCTCAATCCGTCGTCGGTATTTCAGACGGGAACGCAGCTTTCTTTTTTGACCGTCGGCGCGATCATCGCCATGGCGCCAACGGCGGAGAAAATCGCCTGTTACATTTTCCCCGTCGGGAACGAAAAAGCCATTGGGATTAACCAACGCCAACAAGGGCGCATTCGAAAAAACGTTCACGGAATTCTTGTTACGCTGATTCTGAGCTTTATGCTTCTGGGCGTAATCGCGCCGCTGATTGCAACTCGCTTTCACGTTCTGTCGCTCTTTTCCGTACTGCTCAATCTGGTTTTAAGCATTCCGATTTTCATTTCCATCATGACGGGAATGATCGCCATGCTGCTCAGTCCCTTTGATTCTTTTTTCCTGTTCGACTTTATCGCCAACGTCAGCGCGAAAATTTGCCAAAGTTCACTCTGGACAATGGATTATATCGTTCAAACCGTTCATTCCTGGCGCTGGTCGCGATTCTGGGTAATCGGTCTGAACGAACCGATGTTAATCGCCTTCTACGTAATTCTCTTTGTCTGGGCGTTTAGCCGATGGTGTCGCGCCCGAAGCATGATTATGGCGTCGGCGATGGCTCTCTGGCTGGCGATTATATCGTTCATTCCGATTTACGCTTCTCTGACGCGGCCGGAGCAGATGAACGTAGAATTCATCAACGTCGAACATGGACAGTGTACGCTCATTCGCCTGCCGGACGGGAAAAACCTCCTCTACGACGCCGGAAAAATGACAAGCCCTGAACGAGGCGTGGAGTCCGTTTGCGATTATCTGTGGAAACAGGGAATCACGAAAATTCACGGCGTTATTTTGTCCCATTCAGACGCCGACCATTACAACATGCTCCCGACGCTTTCCGAACGTTTCGCAATCGATACGATTTACGTTTCCGAAATGATGTTTGACGATACGGACAACGAAACGCTTGAAAAGTTCAAGTATTATCTGAAAAAGGCGAACGTCAAAGCGCATATCGTTTACCGCGGAGACAGGCTGGGGAATTCAAAACAGTACAAGATTGAATTTCTTCATCCCGGTCCCGGCGGGGTTCTGGATTTGCTCAGCCCCGAAAACGCCAACAGTCTGGTTGTCGACCTGGAATACGCTGGGCGTCATTTTTTGCTTACCGGCGACCTGGTCGGAAATGGCGTCCGAGAGATTTCCATGGAAGAGTCCCCTGGCTACGACGTCGTTCAGGCTCCGCACCACGGCTCGCATTTAAGCCTCACTCCAGAGTTTATTCGATGGACAAAAGCCGCGTACGCCGTCTTTTCCGAGTCCCAAACTTACGCCCAAAAGCAGGGAAGAGCCATGTTCGAGCAGGCGGGCGTTCGAGTTTTCCACACCGGTCAGGACGGTTCCGCCCGATTCGCCGTCTTTCCCAACGGCGAATTGACATACTGTATTGGCGAGTAAACATTTGCGAACAGCGCTTTGCGTTAACTCCTCACTCCTCATTCCTGACTCCTAACTATTCCTCCCGTCTCCCTGTACGAAATCCTCAAATCGAGTATAATATATATTGTCCACTTGGAAAGTACATTCATAAACCACGTTTAGAGTTTACAAATCGTTATGACCAAAGAAGAATTATACGACGAAGCGGTCGCCGTTTATGAAAGCGGCAACCTGGACGAAGCGATCGAGAAGATGAACGCCCTGAGTCTGCAATATCCAGACTACGCTCTGCCGCACACCGCGTTGAGCGTCTGGTATTTCAAACGCGGAAACAATGTGGAATCGCTCGCGCACGCGAAAAAGACGGCTGAACTGGAACCGAACGACCCGTTCTCCTATGTTGCGCTCAGCTTGCTGGCTCAGCGCGCCGGCGACCACGCTATCGCAGAAGCCGCTCTGTATAAATCGCAGTTTATGTAATCGAAACATTAAAGGGAATTTTCAACCGAAATGAAAATACGCGTTCTTATTGTCGATAACGAACCGTCGCTGGCGGAAACCGTCGCGGAAGCCCTGCAGCGCAAAGGGTACGATTGTCAATGCGCCTTTAACGGAACTGCCGGCTGTGAAGCTCTGGCAAAGGGCGAATTCGACGTCGTCATTACAGACCTGGTCATGGAAGACATCGACGGGTTCGGCATTCTCCGCAAGGCAAAAGAACTTCAGCCCAACGCCAAAGTCATCATGATGACAGGGCACGGCAGCATTCCCTCTGCCGTTGCCGCCATGGCGAACGGCGCGTATACGTATTTGCAAAAGCCGCTTGATCTCAAACAACTTCGGGAAACCGTCGACAAGGCGTCTGAAACCGCCGTATTGAGAAACGAAAACCTCAATCTGCGCCAGCGGTTGGATAAAAAATTCGGCTTTGAAGGCATCGTCGGTTCGTCTGCCGCGATGCAAAAGGTTATCGAACGGCTCAAGAGAATCGCCCCAACCGACGCGACCGTTCTCATTCAGGGAGAAACCGGCACGGGAAAAGAGATGGTCGCCCAGTCGATACATCAAAATTCGCCCCGAAAGAACAAACCGTTTGTTGGTCTTAACTGCGGCGCTTTGAGCGAAAACATTCTGGAAAGCGAGCTGTTTGGACACGTTCGCGGCGCGTTTACAGACGCCGTTTCCGACCGCGTCGGGAAGTTTGAATACGCCGACGGAGGAACGCTCTTTCTGGACGAAGTCGGCGACATGCCTATGCAGACGCAAATCAAACTGCTCCGCGTTCTGGAAAGCAGCGAGATTACCAGAGTCGGATCAAACAAACCGATTAAAGTCAACGTCCGGCTTCTGTCCGCAACTAATCGAAATCTCGAACAAGCCGTAGCAGAAGGGACGTTTCGAGCGGATTTGTATCACCGAATCAAAGTCGTAACCGTCAATCTGCCTCCGCTGCGCGAACGCCGGGAAGACATTCCCTTGCTTGTTGAATTTTACGTTCGTATGTTTGCCCAGCGCAACAACAAAGAAATCAAAGGCATCGCGCCAGCAATCAAAAAACGGCTTATGCAATTCTCCTGGCCGGGCAACATCCGTCAGCTTCGCAACGTTATCGAAAGCATGATTGTTTTCGACATCGACGGCGTTCTCAATACAGACGACGCCCCGGACGAACTGCTCGACGGGTTTGTCGTTCCGGATTCAACAGACGAAAAGCTCATCGAACAGGAAAAAGCCCCGCTGCTGATTGGTTCGGAATCGGATTCTGAACCGGATTCCGCGCTTTCGGAGGAAACCGCTCCCGATTCGTCAAATAATATTATAGACGCCCAATTCGTTTCCGCGCCTGCAGCAGACGTTGATTCGCTCAAGGCTCTGGTCGGTCAGCCGCTGGAAGAGGTCGAAAAGAGGTTTATCGATCTGACGCTCAAAGCCGTTGGCGGTAACAGAGAAGAAGCGGCAAAAGCCCTCAACATCGGTCAAAGAACTCTTTATCGAAAAATAAAAGATTACGGACTTTGAGACATCTGAGATTTAATTATGTAACGAAAACGCCTGATTGAAAGAAAATCAGGCGTTTCATTATTATTGATTGTTGTTAACGTTATTGATTGTTGTTAACAGGTTTATCTTCTTTGCGAATTGGCTTAATCCACAAAAATACGATTCCAGCAATGCAAACGCCGGCAATTGACAAATAGATTACAAGCCATTTCCACAGCATTCTCAAAAGATACAACCAGTTTTGTTCTGATTCCGTCAGAGGCGTGTCAACGCCGGGACGCAGAAATTGCCACTTTTCCCACGTTTCAATAACGTCCCATTGTTCGAACGCAATAGCATTGAAATAGGTATAAATATAATAGTAACGATAACCCCAAATCGCCGCCAAAATGATAAATATCAAAGCAATAGCGCCCAGAAAAATAATGACGCCAATTCGACGATCCAACTCGGAAACGGTCTTTTCTTGATCCTGGGCGTCTACGGCTTGCATTTGAACAGGCAACTTTCGCAACTCGCCCAACGAGGGAAGCGTTATCGATTTTTGACAGTCTGGACACGGAAGCGTTTCTCCTGCAGAAGATTCTGCAACAGCAAACGTATGCCCGCATTCAGGACAGGTAAATAATCTTGTTTCTTGCATTGTTTTTAGTAACAGTTTATTATAAACTTTCGTATTTAACAGGTGGGATTATATTGGACAATTGCGTTATGTTTTAAACAATCAAAACAAATTGCCTACATTCTACTAATATACTAGAAATTTTAATAAAGAAAAGAGAAAAACACTAAAAAAGTAAAACATTTTCCAAAAACATTCGTAATAACTAAAAAGTTGATCCTTCAACCGCATGTTTTGATTATCTGACAGGTCAAGGGCTTTATCCTCGGAATCAAACCGATTAAGTCGATTGTACATATCAGAATTATCATAATTCAGTTAATCCATGCGGTTTATTCGGGATTTTGCAATATCACAAACTCTAACGGACCCAAAAAAATTTAAATGAATATCCTAAAAATAACTAAAGTTAAAACATGCCATTTACACAATAATAAAAAATGATTTATTAAATTTGATACCCTGTTTTTTCTAATTAACGCATTTTAACATAAAGTAACATTTGTACACTATATAAATTCAAAGTTTTTTTGGAAAAAATAAAAAAAATACTTGTAATTCTTAGTCTTTTGATTATAATTGATGATGTTCGTGAAACACTTAACCGCCAAAGTTTGAATAATCGTAATCCCTTACTATTTTCCAAAATGAGGGGCGCGAAATTTCAAACTAATGCTATGTTATAGTTGTTTTTAGACGCGAGAAACCCCATTGCTGAGTTTTTTGACGTCTGTAATTACGATTAAACAACGTAAGGGAGACCTATTTTGTACGAAGCAGTTGACAATTTAGATGTCGATGATTTCAACGAGCCTTTAGTAACCGAAGACTTGGACATGGATTCAAAGTCGGGTGGTTCGATGCATCTGGACGAAGAGGAAGAACGCCTCATGGACGACGCCGATTTGCTCGAAGAGCTTAAAGACGCCGTCGGAGAGACGTGGTCTGACGATCCTGTCCGCATGTATCTAACCCAGATGGGCGAAATTCCTCTGTTGACTCGTCAGCAGGAAATTACGCTTGCCAAGCAGATCGAACGAAATCGCGCCAAATTCCGCAGAAAGCTGTTGGAATGCAATTTCGTTATGGAACGAGCTTGCGCGCAACTCGATTTGGTTCAAAAGGGCGAAATTCCATTTGACCGCACTCTCCAGCAGTCTCTTACAGACCAGATGGAAAAAGAGCAGATTCTCGGTCGCATGGGTCCTAATATGCGAACTTTGGATTATGTCCTTCGTTTGAATCAGGTTAATTATAAAACGGCGACCAATAAAAAGCTTCCTCAAACCAAAAGAATGACGGCATGGCGTCAATTAGGGCGCGGTCATCGCAAGGCGGCTCGACTGGTTGAAGAACTCGGTCTGAGAATGCAGCGAATTGAGCAGTTTATGCCGCAGCTGGAAGATTTGTCTCGTCGTGTTGACGAACTGCGTGAACGCATTAAATTGTGCCGTGCGCATGGTCGTTCTGAAGAGTCGTTGCGTCCGTGGGTTAATGAGTATCAAAGCATTTTGCGCCATACTCAGGAAACGCCGTTGAGTTTGAGAAATCGAGTTGAATATCTTCGCAAAATCCAAGACGAGTATCAGCGAGCTAAACGCGGTTTATCCGAAGGCAACCTCCGATTGGTCGTTTCAATTGCCAAAAAGTATCGCAACCGCGGTTTGAGCTTCCTCGACCTGATTCAGGAAGGCAACGCCGGTTTGATGCGCGCGGTCGACAAGTTCGAATATCGCCGCGGGTTCAAGTTCTGCACCTACGCAACATGGTGGATTCGTCAGGCGATTACTCGCGCTGTTGCTGATCAAAGCCGTACGATTCGCATTCCGGTTCACATGGTTGAAACCATGTCGAAAGTTCGCAATGTAATGCGTCAGCTGCAACAGGAACTTGGTCGCGAAGCTACTGCAGAAGAAGTTGCAGAGCGTTCAGAAACTCCTTTGGACGAAACTCGCCGCGTTATGGCGATGAGCCGCTATCCAATCAGCTTGGACAGACCGGTTGGCAACAACGACGACGCTCAGTTTGGAGATCTTCTTCCTGGCGTTACGGAAAGCCCAACCAGCGGCGCGTCGATGGAAATGCTTCGTCGACAGATCAACGAAGTCCTCAAAACCCTGTCCTATCGTGAACGCGAAATCATCAAACTGCGTTATGGTCTGGGAGACGGGTACAGCTACACGCTGGAAGAAGTCGGACACATTTTCCGAGTTACCAGAGAGCGTATTCGTCAGATTGAAGCAAAGGCAGT
>JAZRTH010000007.1:0-2379 GCA_045651945.1 Thermoguttaceae bacterium | reverse complement strand
ACTGAATGACTTCCGCCCGGCGCGCCTGTTCAAAGTCGACGTCGATATCAGGCGCCTCCGTTCGGTTCTCGTCCAGGAATCGTTCAAACAGTAAATTGTATTCCAGCGGGCAGACGCGGCTGATGCCCAGAGCGTAACTTGTCAGCGCGCCGACGCCGGAACCTCTGGCGGTGCACTCAATCCCCTTTTCCCGGGCGAAATGCACGTAGTCCCAAACAATCAAAAAGTAGTTGGGGAATCCCAGCTTGTTGATAACATCGTGTTCTCTCTTGAGTCGATCGAGAACTTCCTGTGACAGTTTCCCGTCTTTGTAACGCTTGGGATTGTTGGCGTAGTTCTTTTTCAGACCCTCGATGCACAAGTCCCACAGGTATTCCTGAGACGTCTTGCCGTCCGGCGGGGTGAAGACCGGGAAGTACCGCTGCCCTAGCTTCCAGTCCACGTCGCAGCGTTGGGCGATTTCGTCCGAGCGAGCCACAGCGTCCTCGAAGCCCGGGAATTTCTCGTACATCTGTTCCGGCGACCGGAGGAAGAACTGGTCTGTTTCCATTCGCATTCGGTTCTGTTCCGACCGGAGCGATTTCGTATTGACGCACAAGAGAATGTCCTGCACCGGGGCGTCTTCCTGCTTGATGTAATGGACGTCCGACGTGGCGACAAGCGGGATGTTCATTCGCTTGGACATCTCGACCATGTGCTTCATCGCAATCGCCTGTTCAGGAATGTCGTTGTTCTGGATTTCAAAATAATAGCGGTCGCCGAAAACGTCGCGATACCAGTTGGCGACTTCTTCCGCCTGCTCAATCGCCGCGCCGGTTGGAGAAATGAGCAGCTGGTTGATTTCCCCGCCCAAACAGCCGGACAGAACAATAATCCCTTCATTGTACTGTTTGAGCAGTTCCTTGTCGATTCTCGGCTTGTAGTAATACCCTTCCAAAAACGCCAGCGACGCCAGTTTGATAAGGTTGTTAAACCCGGTCATGTTCATCGCCAGCATGGTCAGATGGAAGTTTGACCCCTTCATGCCGCCGGTGTGAAGTCGTCTGTCGCCCGGCGCGACGTACGCTTCGTAACCCAAAACCGGGTGAATATCCATGCTTTTCGCCATTTCGTAGAATTTCAGAGCGCCGTACAGGTTGCCGTGGTCTGTTAACGCCAGCGACGTCATGCCCAGCTCTTTGGCGCGGGACAGCAGCCCGTCCAGAGTTCCTGCGCCGTCTAAAAGGGAATATTCGCTATGACAATGAAGATGGGTGAAAGGTCCAGTCATGGGGGATTAGGGAATGGGGAATAGGGAGTAGTTGCGAGTTGCGAGTTGCGAGAGGATTTTTGGTAGCATCTTGCGTTTCTCGCTATTAGCTACTGGTTAGTGTATTATATTTTGATGTTTTGTCAAGACGTTGGATAAGGCAATAAACTACTGCCTCTTGCCTACTGCCTACTGCCTTTCTTCTCCGGCTTCCAGAAAAAATACATCACGCCGAGGTAGACGATTATACAAACAAAAACAGTCGAAAACGCTTTTATCAGACGCGCAGTCGTCGACGGGTCTTGCGGAAAAGACGCCAGCGTCTGTTTTCCCGCCGCCATCATAATCGCGGTTGCAAAAATAATACAGAGAATCTTCGGATTCAGAAGGACGGAGAGGAATGAATCTTGTTTATCTTTTTTGTTTTGACCATTTTGAGCTATAGCTTGCGAGAGATTGGAAGATTTTTTGGGTTCGCCTTCGGCGAACTGCGTAATTCCGCTCCCGTTAGTCGCTTCATTACCGCCTTTCATTAAGCGCGCCTCTCCCATTCGCAACTTCCAGATTGCCCCCAATACCAGCGTCGAGCCGCTAACGCAAATTACGGTCGTAAACGCCAGGGCAAACTGAAGCGCTTCCGGTTGTAAGATTTGGCTTAATATGAAGTTGGAAATCAGATTAATGGCGGACGCAAGCATAACGACCAAGGCGGGAAGGCGAACTTGCCCAATCGAGTAAAAGCCTCGCGTAAGAATCGGCGTTAAGCAGTACGCCCAAACGCCGCCGCCGTAGATCGCCAGGATGTTCCCAATTCGCAGCGTGTCATCTGAAGTCGTATGTCCATGTTCAAAAAGAAGTTGGCACAGGTCAACGCGCATCAGAAGCAGTCCGGCGGTCGCGGGAACGCCCCAGAACAACGCCAGATGAACCGCTTCGGACATG
Organism: Thermoguttaceae bacterium; assembly: GCA_045651945.1. Classification (GTDB taxonomy): domain Bacteria; phylum Planctomycetota; class Planctomycetia; order Pirellulales; family Thermoguttaceae; genus RUG11551. The sequence continues at coordinate 188 of JAZRTH010000007.1, read as the reverse complement.
TCCTTTTTAACGGCGGCGAAATCCTTTTCGGCCGCGTGCTGATTAAACAGCGGGTAGACGGCTGTCGCGACGGAAATGCCGATCAAACCCAGCGGGAATTCAAAAAGACGTTCCGCCAAAAAAACGGACGAAACCGTCCCTGTCGGGCAATGAAACCAAGCGGAAAGCGTGTCGCAGACAACGCAAAT
>JAZRTH010000006.1:0-3741 GCA_045651945.1 Thermoguttaceae bacterium | reverse complement strand
TATTTAACCAGTTTCGAGTAATCCTTGTCAGCAGCGCTTTGCAAAGCTGTAGTATTACTATAATAGCGCGCTGAATCTGTTCGGATTTTTGCGTTTACGTCCGCGCCATGTTCAACCAGCCATTCAACCAATTCATAATTGTTACATTTAACAGCAGAATGCAACAGAGTCAAACCGTATTTGTTTTTTGCATTGACGTCCACGCCATGTTCAACCAGCCACTGAACCATATCCAAAGAAACGATTTCTGCGATATAATGGATGGCAGAGTTTCCCTCGTTGTCTTGAGCGTTGATGTCCAATCCCTGTAAAATCAGGCTCTGAACCAGTTCCAGGGAACCCGTTTGAGCGGCGGAATGCAGCAGATTTTTCCCCTTGTTGTCTTTTGTATGAACGTCCGCCCCGCAGTCTAAAAGCCACTGAATCAGTTCCCGATTATTGCGACGGACAGCATGGTGCAAAAGCGTCATTCCTTTGACGTCTTTTGCATTGACGTCTACCCCATGCCCAATAAACCATTGCGCCAATTCCAGATGGTTATTGCGGACAGCGTAAAACATGGCGTTATTCCCGTCATTGTCTTTTAAATTAACGTTCGCGCCATTTTCGACCTGCCATTGAACCAGTTCACTATTGCCATTTTCAGCAACATAACACAATGGAGTCTTTCCGGATTGGTTCTTTATATTGACGTCCACGCCGTGAAGAACAAGCCATTTAACCAGTTCGGATTTATTGCGTTTAGCGGCGTAATGCAAGACTGAATTGCCGACAGAGTCTTTTTCGTTGATTTCCGCGCCCTGTTCAATGAACCATTGAGCCAGTTCCAGATTGTTGTTTCGGACAGCATAATAGAAAGGCGTTCGTTTTTCTTTATCCTTTTCGTTGACGTTCAATCCCTGTGAAACCAGAAACTGAGCCTGTTCACAATTGCCGTTTTCAGCAGCATAATGCAAAGACGTTTTACCGAATTTGTCTTTTGCGTTGACGTCCAAGCCCTGAGAAACCAGCCATTGAACCAGTTCGAGATTATTGTTCCTGACGGCTAAATGCAAGGCTGTCATTTCGTAGTAGTATTTGGCTTTGACGTCCGCTCCTTGTCTGACCAGCCACTGTACCAGTTCTATAGACCCGCTCTGAACAGCGTTATGCAACACATTTTTGCTGCATCTTTCTTTTATGCTAGCTCCGATTCCCCGTTTTACCAGCCACTCCATCAATTCTAAATTTCCGCTTAGAGCGGCAGATTCTAAAACCGGGTTTTCACCTGAACGCTCATTATTGTAGTTAGCTCCCTTTTCAACCAACCATTTAATTAACTCCAAATTTCCACTTCGAGCGGCGCAATCCAACACCGGCTTTGACCAATAGCTATTAGTGTTTATTTCTGCGCCATGTGTCACCAGCCATTTAATCAGTTCCAAATCGTCCGTTAGAACGGCTTTATGTATAATCGTCTTATGTTCTTCACCTTGTTCGTTGATGTTAGTTCCATGGTCAATGAGCCATTTTACCATTTCCCAGTTTCTGTTTTTGGCGGCAATATGTAAGACGGAGTCTTTCCAATAGTTATGATAATTGACGTTAGCCCCCAGTTCAACCAGACGCTTAACCAAACCCCAATCCCCATCTTTGGCAGCATAAATCAAGACGGTTTCCTCGTCATCGCCCATGACGTCGACGTCCGCGCCGCGTTCAATGAGCCACTTAACCACTTCCCAATATCCTTTTTGAGCGGCATAGCTTAATGCAGACCTTCCTTTATTGTCCTCGTCATTGACGTCTGCGCCGTGAATAACGAGCGTTTGAACCAGTTCCAGATTTCCGCTCATAGCGGCATAATGTAAAGCCTTCCTTCCCACTCTGCCTTTCGCGTCGACGTCCGCGCCAAGTTCCAATAGTTTTTCAACTATGTTAAGATTGCCTTTCAACGCGGCGTAATGAAGAAGCGTATCGCCATATTTAGAGGAATATGACATATCCAGTTCCCCGGTTTGAATCATCTTTTCAAAATACGCTACGTCGATTTTATTAAATTTGTAAAGCATTGTTCGACCTTGACTTTCGGAGCGGGATAATAATACTGTTTCAAAATACGCAGTAGCCAAGTATTGACAGGGGGAGCGTTAATAATGCGCCCCCCTGAAAATTAATTTCGCTCCTTGTCCCGATCAGGACAAGAGAGCGAAAAACAGCAATCCAATTGTGAATCTAAATCTATCTCACGGGGCTGATTTGCCGCATTTGACGCAGTAGTTTTGCTTGGAGCCGAAGCCGCAGTTGTTGCACAGAACGGCGGGAACTCTATTTGAATTGTTAAGCATTTTACCGCATTTTACACAGCGGTCAAAACTGCCGGCGCAGCTACTGCAAAGACGTGCGAGATGTTTTGTACTTCCACACCATTTGCCACATTTGACACAGTAGTCTTTTTTGGCACAGGACGTGCACAAATAGGCGTATTTAGGCATAACGTTTCTCCTTTCCCGTTTACACGGTTGTTAGATAAGTTAAACAAACAATTGTTCTCAACGATATGATTCTCCTCGTACAATTCGATCGATAGAATCATTATACCTCGGATTATACAAGTAGAATGTATCTCTGCAAGACGGGTATGACAGATTATGTCGTACCTGCTATTTTTTAAAAAACGAGTCATGCGGATCAACCCCGCCTGACTCGTTTTGAATACAAGAAACGTCTTATCGATTATTGAGAAGTTTAGGCTTCTCACGGCGCCCATTTGCCGCACTTGCAGCAGTTGTCTTTGCGGTTGCCGAATCCGCAGTTGTTGCACAAAACCGCCGGGATTCTGGTTGATGCGCACCACTTGCCGCATTTAACGCAATAATCGCCTCGGTTGCCAAATCCGCAGTCGCTGCACAGCCGGGCGGGAATCTTTGTCGAACCGCACCACTTGCCGCACTTGCAGCAGTTGTCTTTACGGTTTCCGAATCCGCAGTTGCTGCACAAATACGCTGAATAATGCATTGTGTATTCGTCTTGAGCCGCTACAGTCGCCTGAGAATTGAACCAGCAGGCAACGGAAAACGCTAAAATCGCCGCAGTTGAAAGGATAATTGTCAAAACTTTTTTCATTGGACGTCCTCCATGCCCTCGCGATGGGCTAATTTCATGTCAAATCCCGGAATGCAGATGGAAATGTAGTCCGCGCCGTCCGGCTCCGGAGAAGAATATTGTACGTACGTTCCTTTTGGAACCAGAATTCCCTCGTTGGCGCGACAAACAGTAACCGTTCCGTCTTCCGCCGTCAGGTACAGCGCGCCTTTTAGGACGACTGTGTATTCGTCGAAATCCGGTCTCTGCGGGGCTTCTGACCATCCGCCGGCGCTTTGTAAATGTCCGATGCTGATATCCGATTGCCCGGAACTGATCTTGCCAAAAAACTCTTCCGTTACCATTGTCGGGTCAGGAAACCTGACGGGAGCGAATATCTTTTTAAATGCCATAGCGTCTTCTGGGGTTGTTATCTGGTTATTGAAATACGTTTATTTTGTCATTTTAACATACGATAAACGGTTTGTCAAGAGTTCGGGGGAATTCTATTTATAATTTGTACCAATTAGGGTCTCAGAATAAAAAGAACGCAGAGACCGCAGACTACTCGCAGAATACGCAGAGGGGCTGGGAATGGGGCGACGACTGCTTACGGGGGGCGGGTATTACCCGCCTAAAATACATTAAATTATCGCGGACAATGTCCGCTCCCCAGAGTCT
>JAZRTH010000005.1:0-1927 GCA_045651945.1 Thermoguttaceae bacterium | reverse complement strand
GAAAGCAGTCGTTTGTCGTCGCGTTGGGAGACTCTATGCTCGGCATGCACGCCAAGGCGAAGGTCGTCGCCCGCATGACGGAAGTTTTTGAACAGCAGAACGCCGACGCGGTTATCGCCCTGGAAGAAGTCCCGAAAGAAGAAGTTGTTCATTACGGCATCGCCAAACCCATGACCAAGGCGTCGGACGTGTTCCAGATGGCAGACATGATAGAAAAGCCGTCTGTCAAAGAGGCTCCCAGCCGTCTGGCTTGCGCTGCGCGATACGTGTTCAAAGCGGATTTGTTTGACTACCTCAAAGAAACCAAACCCGGCAAAAACGGCGAGATTCAGCTTACCGACGCGATTCGCGCCATGATTAACGACGGCCGCAAGGTCTTGGGCGTTCGCTGCCACAAGAACGAAAAACGGTTCGACATCGGGAACTTCCACAGCTACTTCAAGGCGTTTACGGAATACGCCCTGGCGGATCCCGACTACGGCGCCGAGCTGAAAGAAATTTTGTCGAAGCTGATAAAGTAGTTTAGCCTCTAGCTGCTAGCTACTAGCCGCTAGCTTGTTTATTTAAGTTTCTAGCCGTTACAGCTAGAACTGCGATTTCACAAGCTAACAGCTAGAAGCTAATGGCTAATAGCTCACCCTCCCCTAAACCTCTACTAAAACTCATGGATTACCTGGACGTCAATGCCGTTGCAAATCTGTTACATGTACTTCCCAAACAAGTTCAGCGTTGGGCGGAACGGGGACACATTCCCGCTCAAAAGATCAACGGGGAATGGCGCTTTGCCCGCGCGGCGGTTCATCAGTGGATTGAAGACAAACTGCACGACCTGGAAGGTCAGGAGCAAATGGACGACGTCGTCAAACATCATCTGGTAAGCGTTGCGGAACAACTCCCGATTGAAGCGATTGATCTTCAGTTGAACGCTCGAACGGTTTCGTCTGTTATTGACGAGTTGTCGAAAGTTGCCGCCAGCACGGGTTTGCTGTGGGACGCGGACGAGATGGCAAAAGCCGTCCGTCAGCGCGAGGAAATCGCGTCAACGGCGCTGGAATGCGGCGTCAGTTTAATGCACCCCCGCCGCCCTCTGACCAACTATCTGGCGGAACCGTTTATCACCCTGGGAATTACGTCCAAACCGCTTCCGATGAGCTTGGCGGGGGAAGAAAATGATTCCTGTATGGTCGACGTCTTTTTTCTGCTCTGTTCAACGGACGATACTGACCATATCAGAACGCTCGCCCGGCTGGGTCGTCTGATTCGTCAGCCGGACTTCTTAGACAATCTTCGCCAGTCGCAGACGCCAGCCGAAGTTCTGGACGTCATTCGCGAGGCGGAAGAAAAGATTAAGCAATAGGTCGGCGAGCCGGGAACGTGAGTTCCCGGGCTAGAACCGCGTAGCGGTTCAATATTAATAGCCGTGGGTTTTAACCCACGGAGGCAGTAGGCAGAAATGGGGAATATTTGCTAATTGAATTGCTAAAATTCGCAAATATTCCCAAAATTTCTTATATTTTTTCTTGAAAAATAGCCGCTCGGAACTGACTAAAGTCAAATTGTAGATTGTAATATATATCAAGTGTAATTCCCTGTTTGCGTCTTGTTAACGGCGCAAAGGACGTTCGGAATTGCAAATTCATTTGTTATCCCCAATACCTGAACTAGAATCATGGCTAAAAGTTCAAAACGCCTGTTTTCCACGTTTCGTATGTTTGCAAACGGCGCGTTGTCGTTGGTTGCGGTTTTAATGTTTGCTGTTCCGTCTTATGCGGAAATTGTTGAATTTTTCACCGACTTTACAGCGGGGAGCAAACCTGCAACCTCTTATCAACAAAAAGACCAAAAAGAAAGTTTGGCTCCGTACTTTCCCAATTTTGCTTTTTATGAATCTTCTGGAGACAGCAACCTTCGTTATGGCGCCGATGAG
>JAZRTH010000004.1:0-1201 GCA_045651945.1 Thermoguttaceae bacterium | reverse complement strand
CTTATTGTTTTTTTCTTTTTCCGTGGGTTTCACCCACGGCTAGAAATATTGAACCGCTACGCGGTTCTAGCGGAACGCTTCGCGTAATCGTCAATTCTATTTCTGCTCTTTATTCTGACAGATATTCCCCGCTAAATTATTTTCTCTTTTTTTCTTTCTATCCGTTGACAATTTCCAAAAAGCAAGTTATAATATATATGAAATATAATAGCTCGACAAGAGCGTTAAAGCATCATATTATTTCCTTTTACATACAAAACCGATTTAAGATGAGAGTTACATCGTTACACCACTCGATACTTTCGTTGATGATTTATACTTCCAGCATTGCGATTCTGGCTGCGGCGCTGTTGAGCGCTGGGGCGTCGGCGGGTACGTATACCCTCACAACGCGCGTAAAGCCCAATGAAGCCGGCGTTGGCGGTCTGCCGGCAGGAACGACGTATTGCGATCTGACGTCTGACGATACGCTCGTTGTTACAGCGGCGAACGCTCAGATTTGGCTTACGGCAGGGGCAACGCTCAACTGCAATATCGACATCAGCGGAATCTCCTACGGCAGCGAACGAACTGGAAAGATTCGTCTGCAGGGAACGAACAGTTCTGTTTCGCACCTGACAGGCGTTGTCAATCTCCATGGCGATACCGCTATCGGTTCGCACGCTCCAACAGGCGCGTACGGAACGCTGTATTTTGACAATCAAATTACCGGCGACGGCGGATTGATTGTTGCAGCGGGAACGGCGGCGCCAACGTATCTTAACGCATCTCCCAGCGCCAACAATTACAAGGGCGCCACCCAGCTCGGGCATCCGGAAATGTACAAAAACGGTGGAACCCAACCGTACGCTGGAACGCTTTATCTCAACGCTAACGAGCAGATTCCAGACGCTAACACCGCTGGAGCGGACGCTGTCGGCAATTTGGTCATGAACAGCTACAGCGGGCAGATTTCCAAACTGTATCTCAACGGGCATACGGAAACCGTCAACGGGCTGGTTTCTGCAGACACAACTTATCAGAGCGTTATCAGCGGAAACGGCGACAGTAAACTCATCGTCGGCGCCAACAACGCGACGGCGTCCTATTCCGGCTTGCTTCAAGGGGAAATGTCGTTTGAGAAAATCGGGTCAGGCGCTCAGACGCTTGCCGGCGTCAACACGTACACCGGTGCAACGACTGTTACAGCCGGCACGCTGAC
>JAZRTH010000003.1:0-1549 GCA_045651945.1 Thermoguttaceae bacterium | reverse complement strand
CCCATTCCCAGCCCCCGCCCCCATTGGGGGGCGGGGACTGAGAATGAGGGGGGAAGCGTTGGGGAGAAGCTTTTGTTTAGTCCCCCAGATAAATCTGGGGGCTACGAAAAAATTCTAAGTCACAATATTCTCAGATAAGCTTTCCAAAGAGCGTAAAATTGCTTGCGCGGTCGACTTGGATTTTGACAATCTGACCAGCAAGGGATTCCGGTCCGTTAAAGACGCCGATGCGGTCGCAGGGCGTTCTGCCGGACATCTGGATTTGCCGATTCTCTCCGTCTGACGTTACGAGTTTGAGCGCGGTTTTGCTGGGACCTTCGACTAGCAGTTCAACCGTCTTTCCTACGAATTTTTGGTTGTCTGCGAGGCTGATTTCGTTTTGAATGGCAAGCAGTTCGTTGTTTCGGCGCCGTTTGACTTCGTCTGGAATGTCGTCCGCCCACGATCTGGCGGAAACGGTACCCTCGCGGGGCGAGTACTTGAAAATATAGCTGTTTTTGAATCGCGCCCAGCGAACCAGGTCCGCCGTTTGCTGGAAATCTTCTTCCGTTTCGCCGCAAAAGCCGACGATAAAATCGCTGGTAATGGACGAGCCGGGAACGATGGAATAGATCGCGCTGACCATGTCTCGATACTGCTCGACCGTATATCCGCGGTTCATCTTTTTGAGCATGGCGTTTGACCCGCTCTGCGCCGGAATATGGAAATGCGGGCAGACGATCGGGATGTCGCGAACGGTTTCCAGCAACCGCGTATCGACGTGACTGGGGCTGCCGGTTACGAATCGCAATCGCTCTAAGCCGGGCAAATCCGCCATGGCGTAAAGAACGTCCGCCAGCTGGTACGTCTTGCCGTTTTCTTCGTACTTGTACGCGTTGACCCGCTGTCCGAGAAGCATGATCTCTTTTACGCCGTTGTCGAGAAGCTGTTTGGCTTCGTCCAGGATTTTGCCGATCGGACGGCTTTGCTGCGGTCCGCGAACGTACGGTACAATGCAGTACGTGCAGAAGTTGTCACAGCCGAGCATGATTCTCAGCATCGCCTGAAATCGGGGAACCGGATCCGCGTCCGGCGAATGAACTTCGTCCAGCCCCGCAATGCGCTGCGGGTCGTACTGTTCAAACGTCGCGGCGACTTCATGCTGATCTTTCCCACGGCGGTCTTCGGAGATAAGAATCTGGGGCGTCTGACCTGATCGTATCTTTTCGATTAAATCGGGGATATGCGCGATTTTGCCCGGTCCGACAACGAGGTCAACGTGCGGACAGCGTTTGACAATTTGCTGAGCGTCTTTTTGAGCCATGCACCCCATTACGCCGTAAATCCGTTCCGGGTGAAAGTCCTTGACGTTTTTCAGACGTCCGAGGGCGGAATAGATTTTGTCTTCCGCATGAGCGCGAACGGAACACGTATTGAACAACAGAATGTCCGCTTTTTTCGGGTCAGCAGCGGGCGTATAGCCATGCTGAACCAGCAACCCGGCAACCAGCTCGCTGTCCAGAACGTTCATTTGGCATCCGACCGTTTCGATATAAAAAGTTGTCATGCG
>JAZRTH010000002.1:0-1746 GCA_045651945.1 Thermoguttaceae bacterium | reverse complement strand
TCCGTAACAGTAGTGGAGTTGGTGTCAATCGTGTCAGCAATCCAATGAGCGCTTCCATCGGCAAAGACGACGTTGACGCCGCCGGTGTGCTGACTGCGGAAAGTTGCCCGAAGGTTGCCGGAGCCTGCAGTACAACGCATTTTCATTTTCTTCAACTGATCATTAGTAAGAGTGGTGGGGCATTTCTCAACCCCGTCGCTGTCGGAATCCTTGCTGGCGTTAGGACCTTTATCCGCGCCGCCAATGAACCCGCATCCGGCGACAGCGCTGGGACCAGCTCCGCCTAAAGCCCAAACGCCGCGCGGGTCGTCTGCTGTAACGCCAGAACGAATTTCACCCGCCAAAATCGTGTTGGAGGCGCCGTCCAGGATGTCTCCCGAACGAATAGAGAATCGGTATCCCATAACGCCGCACATTTTATTGCTGGACCACCAGCTCCGCTGGCTTGTATTTGCGAATGTTGCCAGACCCGCGTTGGCGGCGTAACAGCCGCGCGCAAAAATACAGGAGGCATCGTCTGACTTCTTGTATTCAATGTCAACGTAGGGGTCTGACGGGCAGCGATAGGACGAAATAACGGTACGGCGAATCGTTGCCATGTCGTTTTTACCTACAGTAATAGTTCTTCCAGACGAGGAACTTGTGATTTTATCTCCGACAGACTGGGCTGTCTGAGATTTGAGCATGTCAGCAAATTGGTCGTACAGACCCTGATTGTCCATCTGAGGCAAAATCAGAATGAGCCAGTTGGCGCGCTGATTTTTACCTGCGGGATCAACCTGTTTTGTATTGAGGTTCCCGGTTTTGGTTGTGGGGTCAGCTGCAGGAGGGAAAAACTTGTTGACAGCCTCGTAGTTGATGCAAGCCAAACCAACGTTTTTCAGGTTGTTGGAACACTGCATTCTTCTGGCAGTAGCTCTGGCGCCGTTGACCGCCGGAAGAATCAACCCCATCAAAATGCCGATAATTGAAATTACAACCAGCAGTTCAACCAGCGTAAAACCGCGGCGGTTGAATCGTCTTTTCAGGTTCTGAAATAGCGCTAAATGTTTCATAAAAACTCTCTCTATACCGCAAAGACGATTTTGCCTGGAACCGTCTTTGCAAAAAAAGGATTAAAAATCTGCGTTATCAATGGATTTGCCGTCAGAGGAGAGGTTGAGACAATCCCAGACGGAAAACTCTGTATTGTTTCTAACGTTTGTTTCATTTTCTCCAAACGAACTTCTCGTTTGAATATTGTCTGAAATAAAGTGTACGCTGTTATCGGCAAACGCGGTGATGACGCCGCCTTGATGCTGACTTCGCGTAGTTGCCTGACGGTTTGAGTTTGTTCCTTCGCCGCAGGGCATTTTCAACCGCTGACGCTCTTTGGACACAATGCCCATTTTGCTGGCAGAACATTCGAAAATATCGTCTGACCCTTCAACCAGGTAGTTCGGCCCGTTGTCGTCGCCGCAGATGTATCCGTTACGGCATGTGGCGCTGGAACCGGCGCCGCCCAACGCCCAAGTACCGCGGCAGTCTTTGGTGGAAAGCCCGGAACGAAGTTCTGCCAACAAAATCGTGTTGGAAGCTCCGTCTGAAATTTCTCCCGTGGAGAGAGTGTGCCGCGGACCCATTACGCCGCGGGCTCCGGTGTTCGTCCACCAGGTGTCGTGCCCGAGATAGTCTGCCAGAGTCAACCCCATGTTGGCGCCGTAGTTGCCGCGCGCCCATTTATAAGTCCCGTCGTTATAAGGGTTT
>JAZRTH010000001.1:0-11643 GCA_045651945.1 Thermoguttaceae bacterium | reverse complement strand
GGTAATGATTGTTTGGGAAATTCGGGAATGAAAAAAAATTATAAAAAAATTTCTTACCAAGCCCGATAAACACCGAAAGCGTATAATATCATTCAATTTACTGTATTATACGTCAAAAAAACCTAAAAAGTTGCGAAAAGGCGCCGATTATTGGGAACTTTTATGGAAAAAGTTCCTCATAATAAATATAGAATCGTATTTAGTTAAGGGCAAAATGATTAAATACAGTAATTTCTATTAAAATAAAAATCGGTATCTTTCGACGTAGGGCATCGTATATAACCGTTATAATCGTACTTGTGTTTATGAAATGCAACATTATTTTAGAAAAATGTGGAGATAATAAACCCATTTTTTTTTGAATTGTTGTATAATAAGTGCGTAAAAAATTGTATTTTGGTCGAGTTGCCAACCTTTACAAAAGGAACCCTAAAAAATGACTATGTTCCGTTTTCCATTGATGAAGCAGGTTTTCTCCGAACTGTTCTCCAAAAAGGAGAAGAAAAACAATCGCAAGGAGCGTCATCTGGTTATGGACGCCTTGGAATCACGTGAATTGCTGACCGTAACAGCTGCTTCGACAACAAGTTTCTACGTCAATGAGTTGCCGATCTACGAAACGAGTTCAGACATCATCGAACAGATTCAAAACCTGCGAGACAACAACCTTTCGGTCGATTACGACCTGGGCGGCGACGAAGACGGCGATTTGGTCGTTGTTTGGGAACGTCCTGACGTCATCTATACGACCAAGGAAGGCGAAACGAGCCAGTATCAGACCTTGATCGACAACACAACGCTGTCGCCGTCTTTGGACTGGAACATTTACGCTCGTTACCTGACCAACGAAACGCAGCGGTTGTACCTGGATTACGACGCCTACAACACTGGAACGTACTCCAACATCAGCCTGTTCTACGGTCAGATGCAAGATTTGGATCCGGACAACATGGTTGAAGATCCGACGGTGGATACAAAAATCGCCTCCGGGTTGGTTTACAAGATTTCGTTTACGTCAGAAGCAGAGCCGTTGCAGCGTAATCAGGACAGCATCAACGCCCGATTTTCGATTTACGCCTACGACAGCACCGGTCAGTCCACGGTTTCTACGTTCACGTTTAACGAAGAATACGCCAAGACGCTGTCTATCGACGCTGAAACGGATCAGGACGTTTTGAACTATACCAACTCCATGGAAACCAACGCCGCTGAACTTCAGGCAAAATTGCGCGGCTTGGGTCAGACTCAGGGCAAATATCTTAATGACTGCGTTGTCAAGGCGGTCAGCCCCACGGAATTCTACGTTTACGTCTATTCGGAAGACATTCAGGCGACGTGGGACGGCTCGAAATGGGTTTACACCGGCGTTCCAAACTTGGCGATTTATCAGGAAAACCCGGAAGGGAACGACGCTTCCGGATTTGAAGTGTCTGCCGATATTTCCATTGTCAGCGCTCCGTGTCTGTATAATAATATTAAGGTCGATCCAACTAAACCGCTGGATACCGCAGACAACATTCAAAGAGCGTTCGACGCGAAGAAAAACACCAACCTCATGGCGCCGATTTTCATGCCGGCTCCAGACCGAATCAACGCTCAGCGCCGAGATCTTTTGGAAGGTCCCGCGACGGAATCCGACATGCTCATTTCCGGCGGCGTTTATCCGGAAGTGTTGGTTGTCCCGGTTTACGGCTTGACTGACGCAGACGGCAACTCTCTGGACGGCTACGTTTACGACATCACGTTTGTTGGAAGCAGCTCTTACATCAACCATCCGCTTTTGACCGCTCTGGCAAACGATGGAACAGACAGTTTGTCTGAAGACTCGATTTTGAAAGTAGTAACGGTTAAGGAATCCAGTTCAGAATTCCGCGTCAACTCTCTGGAAGAAGCCGATCCGGCGGATTCGGACGACCCCTTCAAAGAGGTTACTTATTACGATCAGCTCAATCCCGCTGTGGCAATGGACGCAGACGGCGATTTTGTCATTACATGGCAAAGCGAAGTCTCGAACGTTCTCGTTCGCGGCAGCTATACAGATATTTACGCCAAGACGTACTCCGCTCGCAGCTACATTAACGACCATTCTTACCTTAACGACGCGTACGTTGAAGACGAATCCGAAAAGCTTTGGCCGTCCGACATGATGGTCAATACGGTCGATACGTACACCTATATTGAAGTCGATCAGGAAGATCTTTCTCAGAATTACTATCAGAAGGACTCCAAGACGGTTTACATTCAGTCCGTTGTTGAAACGTCCAAGGAATTCCGCGTCAATACGTCAACAACCAACGCCCAGCGCAATCCTGACGTTGCCATGGACCTGGACGGCAACTTTGTTATCGTTTGGGATTCTGAAGGGCAGACGATCAGCTACTTCAACGGCGTTTACATGCAGCGTTACGACAAGAGCGGCAAGGCGGTCAGCGCTGAAACCCGCGTCGATACCGAAGTTACCGGCGCGTCAACCAATCCGTCTGTTGCGGCAGACGACAACGGACAGTTTGTCGTTACGTGGGAATACACCAACAACCCGTTGATGGACATCCAGTTCCCGTACTACACGTTCTACAATCACTACTTCAACTACTATTACGAAGAAGATTTCTACTACATGTCAGAAATCCACGCTTCGGTATACAATACGATTTATCCGTCCGAGGAAGAATTCGGTTTGATTCAAGAGGAATTCGTCGTTGGCGGAACAAACGTAAATAACGGCGAAAGAGATTACGGCGGCAAAGATCCGCAGGCGGCATGGTCTGACACCGGAGACTTCATCATCAGCTGGACCGGTCTGGAAACCGATACCGACTCAACCGGCGAGATTTCTTCCGGAGTATACGCAGAACAGTACAAAGTCAAGATTACTGAAGTTCCTGTTGAACAGGAAGATAACGGAACGGATGTCAATATTGACGATGGAACTGGCGAAAACGCAGAAAATACGGATGAAGAGCCGGCGACTGAAATTAAGAAAACGGTCAACAAAGTCCGCAACGTCTACCGCGTCAACAGCGCCACGTTTAACATTGACAACCCGACTTACTGGGATTACAGCCAGTTGGTCGGTCAGGTTGGGCTGGACGCAGACGGCGACGTTATTGTTACCTACGCCGGTTACGGTCCGGACGTCTCTGTCAACGACATTATTCCGTACATTAAGGGCGTTAGTTTGTCAACAACGGGTCCGTACAAACTGTTCCTCGATAACATGAGAGGTCTGCTCAATACGCAGTCGCAAATTTTGCAAGCCAAGTACGGAGACGAGCCTTTTGCCGACCTGACCAACTTCTTCAATCCTACCGGGAACACCAGCAGAGCTAATCAGGGCGACTATTTCGGCACGATTACCAAAGACAAAGTTGACGAAGACGGCACTCTGGTAACGTTTACGTCTCAGCGAATGATTGATCTGTTGAGAGAACTCAACAGGGATAATTTAGTTCCAGACGACGTTAAAACCGAGATTCAGGATCTGACCGGAAGATACGAATGTCACGGCGACGTCAACAGCGTTATCGCGATGGTTTTGACCAACGCTCAGCTGTTGTTCAAGTATGATCCGCAGTACGAAACGCTTCGTCAGAACGAAGTGGAATTTCATAATGTTCAAAACGTCGTTATCGGAGCTTTGGCGTCCGTTTTGGAATCCCAGTTCGGCTTGCTTCGCGGCGAATCCTCCGGCGTTATGTTTACCCAGATCGACGCTGCAGTCGATACGCTTGCAGACAACGCCGATGATGGAACAGACGACGGAACTGACGACAATGCCGGAACGACGACTAACACAATTACCCCGGTTTCGTCGGACTTGGCTCCTTCGGCTATTATTCACAGCGATTCTGTCGCCAACAGCAAACGTGACGGCGTTACGGCGGTTGCCAATATCGCTCTGGACGTAGACTTCAACCGCATTTGGGACAGCATCAGCTTTACACTTATCAATAAAGCGAATCAACAGACGCAGGCTATTGGAGTTGATTTGTTTGGCGTTGGCGCATACGAAGATATTGGCGACGGTTTGTTCAGACTGAATAACGCCAAGGCGGCAGAAGCCATCGAGCAGGCGATTTCGCAGGCTACAAACCTGGTTGGAACCAGTTGGCGCGATGAAACCAACAGAGAGCTGGACCTTTACGAAGGACCGGTTGAAGTTCGCGCTATCGACTGGAACGAATTGCAATCTCGCGGCTTGATGCACATTGACAACGAAACGACTCGTTATTCCAATGCTTCCATGGACATTGAAATGTTCCGAACATGGTATACCGAGAATGCTGCGGCGTTACAATTCGAGACTGGCGTTACCCGCTTTAACGACTTGACGTTTAACGACATCATGGACTTCATCAATAACGAAGATCTTGATGAGAATGAACGACGGGATCGAGTTAACAGCCTGCCGGTTATCTTTGAGATTGTCTTCCAGGGCAGCGTACACGATCTGGAATTGTCCATGACGTGGGAAAACGCGACGGTTCGCAACGCGGAAGTTCAAACGTTGACGCTTAATCCGAACGTCGAAGGAACGCTTTACTATGCTATTCAGGTAAACGGAGAACCTGACGCATTCGAAAACCCGAGTCAGCTGCTTACGTTTGACTGCACCGATGAAGACAGCGTCATGTCGTCAATTGACCGGCTTCAGGGCTATCTTTATAACCTTGGATACGAATCCGTCGAAGTTGAGCTGGTCAGCGCGCCTAAAAACGACGATGGCGAAACGATTTGGGGCGTTGGCGAATATCAGATTCGCATTGGCTTTGCCGGCAACGTTGGCGAGAATATTACGATGCAATACTATGGCACGTTTGTTCTGCCTCCTTTGACGGATGAAGGCGGTTACAATCCGGCGGATTACCCGTGGTTGAGAAACGGTCGATTCCGAACCATTCAGGATGGCGGAACTATCAACCGCGCCCGCTATGGCGTTTCCATGTACTACTATGGCGATCTGGGAACTCCTCAGACGGACGCAACAATCAACGTTACGCCGGAAGGCTCGTTCCAGATTGGCTATCTGCAGCACGAACTGTACAATAGCCGCACGATGTCCAATCAATACGCCAACAGCACGTTCAACAGCTATTCCAACACCAACGTTCTCGTTCGTTCCTTTGTCGAGAGTACGGACACCGCTGGTCCCAAGGTTTCCGGTTTGAACATTGACGGAAAACGCGTCCAGCAAAACGCTGAAATCAATGGGGAAAACATCAATTACGTCATTGTCTACTTTAATGAAGAGATGATGTACTATGATTACAGAACCAAGTTCAGCAATTCTGAAAGCGCGGATTGGGACAACAGCGTTATCAATCCTGAAAACTGGCAGCTGACCAAAGACGGCACGCCGCTGCAAGGCGTTATCACCGACATTTACTACGGCATGAACATGTCGCAGTACATTCTGGATGAAAACGGAAATCCGCTGTCGGAATTCGGTTCCAACAAGTGGGAAGCCGTTATTATGCTGGATTCAAATCTGGTCAATGGCTCGTACGAAATCGTAGCCAACAAACGATTGGAAGACGTCAAAGGCAATCGCCTCAACAGCAATGGCGAAAACACCGATGGCGGCGACACGAACTTCTCGTTTAACGTTACAACGTACGACGCTGAAGGTCCGTTCACCGGCGAAGGCACAGACAAGAACTACTTTGAACAGACTCTGGAAGGCGATTCCGATTTCCGATGGTCGCCCAATGCGGTTGGCATCGATGACGACGGCGACACCGTAACCGTTTGGATTTCCGAGAACGACGAAGGCATCGAAAACATCTACTATCAGATTGAATACGCGGAACTCGTTGACGGAGATTACGTTGTCAATCCTGAAAAGACTGTCAAGCTGACCCTGTTTGATGAAACCGGCGTTGACAGAAGCATTTATCCTGGAGAAGAACACAATATTCAGCACGCTTCCGTTGCCATGGAAGAAGACGGCGACTTTATCATCACGTGGTCTGAATACAACCTCGACAGCAGCACGGGCAAGGTTTCCTGGGACGTTTACGCCAGACGTTACAATCTGGATGGAACGCCGAAAGACAGTCTGCCAACTCTGTTGAGCTACGAAGAGGGCGGCAACAACCACGAAAGCCTGCGCGTCAATACGTCAACCTTGGGCGATCAGATGTACTCCAGCGTTGCCACCAGCTCGTTGGGCAACTACGCCATTACCTGGATGTCGCTGGATTATCAGGACGAAAGCGAAAAGATCAATGCAGACTGGGACATTTACGCCGCTCAGTACTATGCAGACGGCAGCCGCAGAGTTGACGAAGTCGCTACTCAGGAAATTCTCTTCTCGTCCGCGATTTTCGAAGGCTCCTTCCAGATTCAGTACACGCCCGATCAGAGCAAGTATCTGGAAACGGAAGACGACGTTCGCACCACGTCTGTAATTACGATTGTTCCGCCTGTTGGCGATGAAATTTACGGCAAGATTCAGTACGACGGCGTAACATTAAATAACACGCCAGCCAACTTCGCTCAGGTAATCAAGAAGGCGTTGAAGGAAATCAATATCGACGCTACGGTTGAAGCGACAAGTTACGAATTCTTCACTGTTAAATTCAACAAGATGGACGATTCGCCGATTCCAGCCAATTTGGGCGAACTGGCAATCGTTCCGAACCAGCTTCTGGTTTCGTCTGAAGGCAAGGCGATTAACTCGACCGTCAGAACGAAGTACGCTGCCGATTCCGGCGAAATCCTGGTCAATGAAAGCTACATGCTTACGCCGGGTTCAGCGGAAATTCAGCGAGTCAGCTTCGGTACAGGCTCCAACTTCTCGAATCTGGTCAGCTTCTACTTCGAGTTTGACTATACGGACTACGAAGGCGTTGTTCACAACTGCAAGACGACTCAACCGGTTGTATTCCGACCTGGAGTGAATGGAGCTGCTGGAAACGACCACGCCGGCGCCGGCAACGATAACAACGCTGAGATGTCAGACGGCGATCAGCATCTGATTGATAACGATTTCGATGCGGATTCAGACGAGTCCTATCATCGAATCGACAGCATTATCAACGCTCTTGGCACGTTCAAGGATCAGTTTGGCAACACAATTACCATTGCCAGCGACGAAGACGGCGATGCGTCGGCTCTTGACAGAGATACGTTCCTGTTGGGAGTTGACAACAACAAGAATACGGTTACGATTTACTTCTCCAACACCGCGTTAGGGTATGACATTTCCGACCTGCGAGTAACAGGCGTTCAGGTTGAGGACAAGAAACTGGCTGTCGATGTTACATCCAAGGAAATTTCCAAGGGAACCATGGGCGGCATCCTTGCCAATCCGACCGCGATTGCCATTGCCAACAATCCGCAAAACTACTACGATCTGGAATCCCGACATCAGATGTTCCCGGATATCGGCATGGACGCAGCTGGCAACTTTGTCGTAACCTGGACAAGCTACGGCGATTCCCGTTATGGCGATTCCTCAACGGAAGCCAACGTTTACGCCAGACGTTTCGATACAGACGGCAACACGATTTGCGTTGGTCTGGTCAACACGGACAACCTCGAGGGCACTCAGAAGTGGTCGTCTGTTGACATGGACCGCAAGGGCGACTTCGTGATTTCGTGGACTTCCGATAACGAAGATAACATCGAAATCTACGCCAAACGCTATGCGTTCCTCAAAGCGTACTACAATGGCGAAGCTCCCGCTTCCCAGCTTGATCCCAACGCCGACAACCCCGGTTCGTACTACACAGAATCCTACGACACGAACAAAGCCGGCTTCCTGGTTGACTATAAAGACAATCCGATATTCTTCCATTCCGGAGACGTTAACGGAACCTTTACAGTTGAGAATTACGCTGACATTGAGTACAAGGCGATGGGCGGTTCGTTCATTGTCAACACAACCCAGCTTGGCAAACAGCAGTACTCCAAGGTTGCCATGGATGCAGACGGCAACTTTATCATCACGTGGGAAAGCGACGACGCCACGTTCAACGTTGCAGACAAAGAGTACACTGTTTACGCTCAGAAGTACTTCAATAACACCGATACGACAAACGGCGACATTGGCAAAGACGGCAACGAAATGACCTTCACACATCCTGCTGTTGACGGTCATTCCGACAGATTCCCGTCTGTTGCGATGAACTCCGACGGCGACTGGATTGTTGCCTGGACGTGCTTCCCGGAACGCGACGACACCCAGTCCGAAATCTGGCACGTTGTCAACCGCGAGAAGCCGTATGAAGACGACACGTCGCCGGTTATCACCAAGTTCCAGGCGGTTTCGCCGGTGGAGCAGGGCGATCTGTTCACGTACGTCTACGACAACGACGGCAACCGCGTTACAGACGAAAACGGCAACCCCGTCTTCACATGGACGGATAACGAACAGCGTTACTCTGTTAACGAAAACAACGAGATCAACACGGTTGACATCAACGGCTCCATTACGTCCGATCAACCGCTCAACAATCCGGAAAGCCCAACGTACGTTTACGACGATACGACTCAGAAGCTGGATATTTATCAGCCGGGCGGAACTGTCACTACCAAGGACGTTACCGTTACAGACGACCTGCCGTACGAAGACTTTACGTCCAACGGCCTGCTGAATTACATCTTCTCCAACGACGAAGAAACCGGACAGAAAGAATACGCCTATACCGATACGAAGGATTCTTATCTGGATCTCGACGCTGGCAAGATTTACAACTCCGATTATAAGACTCAGGACATGGATTACCTGATTTCCGAGGATTACGCGCTTGACGAAAACGGCGAGCAGGTAGTCGCTTTGATCGTCGGGTTCTCCGAAGAAATGAGTCACACTGGAGCCAGCAGCGTTCTCAATCCGAGCAACTGGAATATTTACCGCACCGACCTGGAAGGCAACAAAGTCCTCGTCCCGATTCAGGGCATTGTCGACCGCGAAGATTCCATGTTCTCCGTTGGAGACGACGGCAAGAACGAAATCGTCATCTACATTCAGCCGGGCGACGACGGACTTCCCGCTCTGGAACCGGGTTACACCTACGAATTCATCGGGTCGACCAACATGGAAGACCTCAACAAGAATCCGTTGGACGGCTCTTACAGCCAGTGGGATTACGGCAAGACCAACGGTCAGGTCGGCGGCACTGAAAGCTCTGACTTTATCATGGAAGTTGACGTCGGCATCCCGTCCTCGCTGGATTCCGGCAACGTTTCCGAAGATCCGTACGAATTTGAAGCGGCAGACCTCAAGGGCGACACCCTGGTCAACTACAACAACCAGGAAGGCATCCAGGAAAATTCCGCCGTTGCCATGGATCAGTACGGCAACTACATCGTCGTTTGGGAAACCGACTGGATTCCGGAAGACGAAGACGGCGATTATCAGAACAATCCGGCTCTCAACCGTTACCTGTATAAAGACGGTCAGCTCATCGCCAGCAACAGCGAAACGACCAACGGCTTCCGCCGCATCATGGCGCAGATGTACGATTACGACGGCAACAAAGTCGGTCAGGAATTTGTCGTCATGCTCGAAGAGTACACGCACCAGTGCTCGCCGGACGTTGCGATGGACAAATACGGCAACGTTGTCATTACCTGGGTCGAACTGACAGACTCGCTCGACGAACACGTCGTCGACTCTGGCAACGGCGATCAGGAAATGGTAACTCTGGATCCGTACGAAGACGGAACCAACATCATGGCGGTTCGTTTCAAGGTAACCTACGACAACGATTACTATGTAACGAATCTGGCTCAGTACGGAGACTTCTTCCAGGTTGACAACGACGTCCGCGGCGTCAAGACGAATCCGAAGGTTGCGATTGACTCTGCAACGGGCAACTTCGTCATCACGTGGGCAAATGAAGATTTCAGCTCCAGAGAAGACGTTTTGGTCTATGACAACAACTATCCGAATGGAACCATTGATCGCTATGGCATTTACGCTCGCATTTACAGCTTCACGTCCACCGACGACGAGCCGAGCGCGATTGCTTCGATGAAGGATTCCAGAGGCGTATATTCCGACAAACCGTTCCTGGTTAACGTTGCAGACACGATTGGTCAATGCAATCCGTCTGTTGCGATGGAAAGCGGCAACCTGATTGTTGTCTGGCAGAATTCGACTTTGAAGAGTACAATCAACGGTCGTACATTCCAGCTGGATTCCGGAGGAAAGGTTGTTCAGGTCAACGATCAGGTCGTTATCAGCGAAAACGGACAGTACAGCAAGTACACGCCCAGCGTTGATATGGACTCCAAGGGCAACGTTGTCGTTACCTACTCCAGCAATCTTCAGGATGGAAGCGAAAAGGGCATTTACGCCAGAACGTACAAAGTTGATTCCAACGGCGCTCAGACTCTTAAGGGTCTCACTCAGCCGGAATTCCGAGTCAACAACAAGACGTTTGACGATCAGTTTGAACCGGTTGTCGGTTTGGGCGAAGACGGACGCTGCGTTATTTCCTGGGTTTCCTACGGACATGAAGTTTCCGATTACGACGCCTCTGCCACCTCTCGCTACAGCTACGGCGTGTTCGCGAAATGGTATGACGACGTATTCAGCAACGCTGCTGCAATGCAGAATCAGAAAGACGTTCAAATCAACTCTCTGATTTACGGCAGCCAGTTCCAGCAGGACATTTCCGTCAACGAAAAAGGCGAGTGCGTCTTTACGTGGACTGGGCCTGGCGACCTGAGCCGCAACTATCCAGTCAAGAATGGTGAAAACAGCGGCGGCGATAACGGCGGCGCTGACGGCGAAGGCGGCGGCGGTTCCGGCAATCTGACCAACATTCACGACAACCTGGTCAATGGCAGCGCCCTGTCCGGCGTATCCAACCACGTTTCAACGTTGGACTACTCCGACATCTATCGTCGTCGATTCCTGTGGACTGCAAACAGCCCGTCGTCCTTGTCGCCTGATTTCACAAGCGGCGAAGGCACAGGAACTGTCATTCAGAACGAAGAGATTGACGACGACGTCAACAAGACGGTTATCTTCTCCGTCGCAGACGGAACGTGGACGATGGTTCAGGACGACGACGATCCGCAGCAGATCAGCTCCAAGATTCTGGACGTTGACGGCAACGGTTCTGAGGTTACGCTGTACGGTTCAGCCGGCGCGGACAACGTCAGGTTCATGACGACTCAGCGCGATGGCAAGACGGTTGACGCTGTTGAAATGACCAACTCGCTTGGACAGAAGATTACTCTGTACAACTTCAGCAAGGTCAACGTTGTCGGACGCGGCGGATCTGATTCCGTTACATTCAATACTGACAAGGGAACCGAATCCCGCAACTTCACTGCAACGGGAAGCTCTGCGACGCTGTCGACCAGCTCCTATGAATATTCGGTTGTCGATTTCGCCAATATTGACTTCAACGGCGTTGCTGGCGACACGGTAGAAATTATCGGAACCAACGACAATGATACCGTTACGCTCAACGACAATTCTGTTACCGCAAAGGGTACGGGATATAACGTAACAGCTGACGGATTCAGTACGGTGAAACTTAACGCCGACGTGTCGTCAGATGAAAACAGCGTTGACACAATGAAACTGGAAGCGAAGAACATCACTTCGTTCAACGCGGACAGCGACGGCGGTCAATTCGATACGACCCAATACCACTGCGATTTCAGCGGATTCGATAC